>NZ_AUFD01000033.1:0-30547 GCF_000426325.1 Streptomyces sp. CNS606 | reverse complement strand
GCGGCCGTGGTCGCGTCGTCCGCGCCGGAGTAGGCGGCGACCGCGCCGAACCAGTCCGCGGGGTCCTCGCTCGCCGGGAGTCCCAGCTCCCGCTGCGCCTGCGCCAGCAGCGCCGCACCACCCGCGATGTTCGCCGCCGGATCCTCCCGCAGCCGCTCCGCCGCGATACCCGTCAGCTCCGCCGCCTCCGGCAGCGTCCGCAGCCGCTCCGGCACCCGCCCGGCCTCCCGGCCCTCACCCGCCCGAGCGGTCCGGGACAGCGCCGCCACGTCCAGCGGACGCGCCGCGTCACCCCGCGGATCCTCCGCACCCCCGTGATGATGCTCCCCGGACTCCGCCAACGCCGTCCGCAGATCCGTCAGATGCATCGGCCCGTACCCGCCCGACACACTCGCCGCACCCGCATGCCCGTCCCACCGCGACTGCAGGTACGACACCCCCAGCAGCACACTCCGCGGCACCTCGTACCGCTCCGCCGCCCGCTGGAACGCCCCCTGGAGGGAGCCTGCCGGCGGCTCGCCCGGACGGGCGGAAGCGAGCACGGGAGCCGCGGCGGCCGTCTGCAGCAGCAGCACGGCGGCGCAGATCCCCGCTGCGGTGCGTCCGGGCCCGCGCGAGGAGGGGGCTGCGGGGCGGGAGTCCCCGCCGGGGGAACGGGGCAGGGAACCGGGTGAGCCGAACACGGCGGTCTCCTCGGAGGCTGGTGCGGTCCGGGTACCCGGGGAGGTATTGACCGGAAGGGCGGCCCCCAATCACCGCCGTCCGGGTACCGCTCCGCCGCCCCGGCGCCGGACGCGCACCGGGGCGGCGGGTCAGCCGGTGCCCACCGCCGCACGTACCGCCCGGCGCGCCAGCCCGCAGTCGTCGTGCAGCCGCCGCAGCAGCAGCCGCTGCTCCTCGCCGACGGTCATCGCGCCCGACCCGTCCGGGCAGGGCACGGAACCGGCCGGCGCGGGGCCCGGTCCACGCATCGTGCGCTGCACCGCCGTCTCGTAGGTGCGGATCTCGCGGGTGAGCACGAGCATCAGGTTCACCAGGAAGGCGTCCCGGGCGGCGGGACCGGCGGCCTGCGCGAGCTGGCTGATCTGACGCCGCGCCAGCGGCGCGTCACCGAGCACGGACCACAGCGTCGCCAGGTCGTAGCCCGGGAGGTACCAGCCGGCGTGCTCCCAGTCGACCAGCACCGGACCGTTCGGGGACAGCAGGACGTTGGACAGCAGGGCGTCCCCGTGGCAGAACTGCCAGGACGCACCGGGCCGGCCGCCCGGATGCGTGGCCCCGTGCAGCAGTTTCTGCAGGTCGCCCATGTCCCGGTCGGTGAGCAGCCCCAGCTCGTGGTAGCGGCCCAGCCGCGCCGGATAGTCCAGCGGCCGGTCGAACCCGTCCGCCGGGGGCCGCCACATGTTCAGCCGGCACAGTGCTCCCAGCACCGTGCGCACGTCGTTCCCCGACGGAGTCTCGAACGGGTGGCGCTGCAGTGCGGCGGGACGTCCCGGCATCCGCTCGGTCACCAGCATCCCGCCGTCCGGGTCGGCGGCCACCAGCCGCGGCGCCCGGACGGGCGGCCTGAGCCGGGTGAACGACCGGTACACCGCGCCCTCGTGCTGGAACCGCTCCACCCACGCGGGAGAGGCGTCCAGTAAACACTTGGCGACCACCGGCCGCGGCCCGACGGTTCCGGCCAGCAGCACCGAACGGCCGCTGCGCCGCAGCAGTTGGACGGGCCGGAAGTCGGGGCAGACCCGGTGCACCGAGGCGATGACGGCACGCAGCTGCGCCCCCTGCGGGCCGGACAGGTCGAGCCTGCCGCTGAAGGGTGCCGGGCCTCCCGGCGCCCGGCGGTTCCTGCCCCCGAACTGGGTGGAACGGGGCCGGGGCGGGGCGGCCACGGGGGACGTTGCTGAATACATGGGTGAGCAGTTCCCTTCGTGCGCCGACGGTTGACGTGCGCCCCCGGCCCGGAGGAGGGAACCGGAGCAGACCGGTGCACCCTGGGGAATGCGGATCGCGACGGGACCGCTCCCCGGGCCGGGTGGCGCGTTCCTACAGGACACCCGTCCGCGGGTGGCACACCATCTGGCGAACCCTGGCGAACCCTGGCGAATGCTCGAAGCGGCGTCCGGTGCGGGCTACTGTCAACTCAGCCGAGAACCTGGGGGCTTGACGTGAACAAGGAACCCAACTCCCGTCTGGCGGACCTGTTCGGCATGGCCGGCTGGTCCAAGGGCGAACTCGCGAGACGGGTCAACCGGCAGGCGGCGGCCATGGGCCATCCGCAGCTGGCGACCGACACCTCGCGCGTGCGGCGCTGGATCGACATGGGGGAGACCCCGCGTGATCCGGTGCCGAAGGTGCTGGCAGCCCTGTTCACCGAGCGACTCGGCCGTGTCGTGACCACCGAGGACCTCGGGTTCCGCAGATCAGCACAAGCAGGGGACAGGCAGTCCGCCGACGGACTGCCCTGGGCCCCGGAGCGGATGGCCGCGGTCCTCACCGAATTCACGGGAATGGACCTCATGCTCAACCGACGCGGCTTGGTGGGCGCGGGCGCCGCGCTCGCCGCAGGATCGGCACTCAGCGGTGCCCTCCACGACTGGCTCCGGGCGGATCCCGCCTCGGCCGCCGGTTCCCTCCACAACCCCCTCGACCCCGACTCCACTCTCCTCGACCGCTACGAGGCCGCCCCTGTGGGCGTCCAGGAGGTCGAAGCCCTCGAGCACTCCGTCGAGGTCTTCCGCGCCTGGGACGCCGCCAGAGGCGGGGGGCTCCAGCGCAAGGCCGTGGTCGGTCAGCTGAACGAGGTGGGCGGCATGCTCGCCTACCACCACAGCCCGCAACTCCAGCACCGGCTGTGGGGCGTCGCCGCGAACCTCGCGGTCCTCGCCGGATGGATGTCCCACGACGTGGGCCTGGAGCCGACGGCGCAGAAGTACTTCGTCATCGCCGCGCACGCCGCGCGCGAGGGCGGCGACCGGCCGCGGGCCGGCGAGGCGCTCTCCCGGGCGGCCCGCCAGATGGTGCACCTGGGCCGCCCCGACGACGCGCTGGACCTGATGAAGCTCGCCCAGTCCGGTTCCGGCGAGGAGACCCTGCCCCGTACCCGCGCCATGCTCTGCACCGTGGAGGCATGGGCGCAGGCTTCCATGGGGCGCGGTCAGGAGATGCGCCGCACCCTCGGCCGGGCCGAGGAACTGTTCGCCTCCGACCCCGGCGACGTGCCGCCGCCGAGCTGGATGCAGATCTTCAAGGAGGAGGACCTGTACGGCATGCAGGCCCTCGCCTACCGCACCCTCGCCGAACACGACCCCGGCGAGGCCGGCCAGGCCCAGCTGTACGCCGAGAAGGCGCTCGCACTGCGCGTCGACGGCCGGCAGCGGTCCAAGATCTTCGACTACCTCACGATGGCGTCGGCCTGCTTCATCGCCGACGACCCCGACCAGGCCGACCGGTACGCCCGGCTGGCGCTGCTGAGCATCGGGCAGACGTCGTCCCACCGCACCTGGGACCGGCTGCGCGAGATGTACCGCCTCACCGGACGGTACGCGGGGCAGGGGGAGATCGAGGACCTGCGCGAGGAGGTGCGGCAGTCGCTCCCCAAGGCCCCGCGCGGCGCACGGACCAGGGGCGTGCGCGCCGTGTGAACGGCCCCCCGGGCGCCGGAGGCCGCCGTCAGGCGCCGCCGCGCGCTCACCGCTCTCGCGATCGCTGCTCCCGCACCGTCACCGCACCCGCGCGATCAGCACGCAGGCGTCGTCCTCACGGTCCCGGCCGCCGAACTCCTCCACCACGGCCCGCAGACACTCCTGGGCGTTCCGTGCGGAGGCGATGCGGGGGGCCAGCGAGAGGAGCCGGTCCGTGGCGCCTCCCCGCCGCAGCCCCGTCGGGCCGCCGTGCGCAGCAAGCCCTTCGGTGTGCAGCACCAGCACGTCGCCCGGTTCGAGGTGCTCGGTCCGCTCCCCGTACGCCGCCCCGTACGTGGCGCCCAGCAGGACGCCGTCCGGCGGGGACAACGCCTCTCCCGTGCCGCCGCGGAGCAGGAGGGGAGCGGGGTGACCGGACTGCGACCAGGCCAGGGTGCGCGTCGCCGCCTCGTAGCGGCAGCACAGCGCGCTGCCGAGCGCGGGCTGGGGGGCGGCGTCCAGCAGCCGGTTGAGGTGACCCATCAGCGGGCCGGGCCGGACGCCGGCGAGTGACATGCCGCGGAGCGCGCCCACCAGCTGCGCCATGCCCGCCGTGGCGCTCGCGCCGTGCCCGGTGAGGTCGCCGACGGTGAGCAGCACGGCGCCCCCCGCGGCGGCGCCGTCGGAGATCTCCAGCGCGTCGTACCAGCCGCCGCCGACCAGGGCGCCCTCCGCGGACGGCAGGTAGTGCGCGGCCAGGTCCAGGGTGCCCACCGGACCGCCGCGCAGCGGCAGCCGCTGCGAGCCGCGCCACGGCGGGAGGACCTCCTGCTGCAGCTCCACCGCGAGCCGCCGCGCGGTCCGTTCGGCGAGGCGCTCCTGCCGCACGGAATCGCGGCTCTCCCGCACGGCCTGCTCGGAGCGGCGCAGTGCGCTGACGTCGCGCAGCACCGCCCACATCGAGCCGGTGCCGCCCTCGTCGTCGAGCACGGACTCGCCGGTCATGTGCACCGTGCGCACCCCGCCGTCGGGCCGCACGACGCGGAACTCGCCGTCGAGGGGGCGGCCGTCCACCAGGCAGTCGGTGACGGCGGCCATCAGCGGCCCCCGGTCCTCGGTCCACACCCAGGACGGCAGCTCGTCCAGGGAGAGCGGACCGTCAGCCGCGGTGCGGCCGAAGATCCGGTACAACTCCTCCGACCAGCTCACCTCGTCGGTGAGCAGGTCCCACTCCGCGCTTCCCACCCGCCTGACCAGCGACGTTCCCGACCCGGACGCGGAGGGGGCCGCGTACGCGGCGGAGCCGGGCTGAGCGGGCTGGGCGGGCACGCCGTGCCCGGCCGGGGCGCCGGAGTCCGCGGGGCCGTCGCAGTCCCCGGGAACGTCGGCGAGGCCGTCCCGGAGCTGGGCGAGCTGTCCGCCCAGGTCGTCCGCCTGGTGCGCCGCCAGCTCCCACAGCGCCTGCTGCCAGCGGCGCTCCGGTGCGTCTCCGCCTCCGCCGTCGGGCCCGCCGCGCCGCAGGGCGTCTATACGGCCGCGCAGGCGGTCCGCCTGAGTGATCAGGGCCTCCAGCCCGCCGTCACCGGCGGGTTCCGGCGGGTCCGCGGGGGAAGAGGACGGCATGGGCACTCCGATGCAGAGGGGGACGCTCACGACTCTCGCACAACCGGCGACTGTGCGTAAGGGAATCGGCGACACCCGATTCGGTGGTGCTTCCGGCATATGTCGACGGCCATCCGTTTCGTCTCCGGCCGCTCTGCACCCCGGGAAGGCGCCCGGGCTTCGCGCCCCGGGCGTCTTCGCCCCGGTCTGCGTGCCCGTCCGGCGCCCCGGAGGGTAGGCTGCGGCGCCGGACGGGGGAGACCCGGGGCCGCAGGAAGGGAAGGGGCAGGAGTAGAACCGCCGACGACGGCAAGACTGCCGGTCGAAGAGAAATCCCGTTGCCAGTTCGAGACCCCGCACCGGATGCTGACTCCCATGCACGTCGATCCCGTCGATTCAGACATAGCGCCCAGCGGTACGCTGCTCGGCCTCCTCCAGCGAGGCCGCGGCGACGGGACGCTGCACGCCCTCGCGGCGCCGCGCGCGGAGGCGCTCGCCGCGCTCACCCGCTGCGTGCTCCACGACCCCCGGCGCGACTGGCAGATCGAACACCGGTCGCTCTACTACGCGCGGCTGCACACGGAACTCGACGCCGGCCTCGACGCCGTGGAGGCCCACCTCTTCCACCCCGACGACGGCCTTCCCGGCGAAGGCATGGAGGAGCGCACCGGCCTGGCGCTGTCCGTCCTCGGCCACCTCGCCTCCTACGGCGACGCCGCCGCCCTGGGCCTGCTGCGCCGGTACGCCGTGTCCGGCGCCAACTGGCAGTGGGCGCTGGACGAACTCGCCGTCCGGGACGACGACGCCGGACTCCGCCCCCTCGGCCCGGCCGTCCTCGCCCGCTTCCCGCGCACCCCCGAGGGCGACGCCGAACTGGCCGCCGCCGCCCGCGAGGCCTTCGAACCCCGCCCCTGGCGGCTGTGGGAGGAAGACCCCGCGTACCCCGCCCAGGCCGAACGCCTCCGCCGGGTGCGCGAGGCCGGTTCCTTCGACCGGTGGCAGCGGCAGCTGCGCTCCAGCGGACCCCGTCCCGGCTGGAGCGTGCACGAAGTGCTCGCCTGGGCCCAGGAGGAGCCCGGCCCACGCCGCGAGGCCGCCGCCGCGCGCTGCCTGGCTGCCGTCGCCACCCCCGAGGACCGGCCCGAACTCCTCGCCGCCGGCCGCAGCGGCCCGGACGCCGCGCGCGCCGCGGCGATCCGTCACCTGGCCGAGCGCGACGACCCCGCCGCCCTCGACCTGGTGCAGGAGGCCGCCGACGAAGCCGCCGCCCTCGCCCCCTCCGCCTCGCAGCCCGGCCTGCTCGCCTCCGTACTCGACGCGTTCTCCCGGATGCGCGGCGCCGCCGCCCTCGACCGTGCCCGGCACTGGGCCGCCCGGCGCGACGACGCCCTGGGCACGGTCGCCGCCCGCATGCTCGCCTGCCGCGGCGGCGTGCAGGACGCCGACACCGTCCTCGCCGCGCTCCGCCGCACCGTGCGCACCCTCGGCCCGGACGCCGACGCGCTGGCCCCGCTCGTCGACGGCGCCGGCCGCCTCACCATCCGCTGCGCCGCACCCGTGCTGCGCCACATCTACCGCGAGACCGGCTCCTCCCAGCTGCGCGGCCGCGCGGCACAGGCCCTCGCCGCCACCGACGAGACCTTCCCCGCGGGCTTCGCCGTCGAATGCCTGTGGGACTGCGAGGAGTCGACCCGCGAGATCGCCGCCCGGCACGCCACCATCGGCGACACCCAGGTCGTCGAACGGCTGCGGAGGCTGGCGACCGACCCGGCCGAGGAGGCCGGTGTGCAGAGCGCGGTGCGCGGACGGCTGGAGCCCGACGGGACGTCCTGACCCGCCGGCCGACCGGCCACGCGCCGTTTCGGTCGCTGTCGGTGGCACGCCGTAGGCTGTCCGTCGTGACCGAGCACCCCCCGGCGGCCCCTTCCGCGCCCAGCCTCTCACCGGCGCCCGGCCCCGCCGCCGACGAGGGCCTGGCCCGCCGGCTGAGGGCGCTGGCCTGCACCGCGCCGCTGCACGACCTCGACGTGCGGAAGGCCAACCTGGCGGGCGAGTACGGCACGTACGCCATGGCCGAAGTCGCCCTCGCCGCCATCGACCTGGTCACCCTCAGCATGGACTTCGACACCGGAGCCGACCACGACCGGGTCGTCTCCCGGCTGTTGCCCCGCGTCGCCGCGCAGGCCCCCCGGCGCGCCGCCGCCGAACACGAGCGCGTCGCCCGCTGGGTGCTGGAGAACCTCGTCAATGTCGGCAGCGTCGACCGGGGTTTCCGCACCGCCTACGGCACCTTCGACCCGGACGGCACCTACGTGCGCCGGGACTACGACTTCAAGCTCGTCGAGGAGGTGCCCGGGCCGGGCGGCGCCGTCTACCTGCGCACGACCGACGAGGCCGTCAACGTCCTCGTCGGGGCGCTCGACACCGATGTCACCAGCGCGCAGATCGCCGCCGAGGTCAAGCTCGAGGTGCTCATCAGCCGCGGCCGGCTCGCCGACGCCCAACTCGCCGCCGAACAGGCCCGCTACCGCACCGTCCAGTACGCCGAGACCCTCCGCCGCACCCTGGAGGCCACCCGGCGGAACGTGCGCGCGGTGGACTGGCTGCAGACCGTGCCCGACATGATCACCGAGGCGCTGCAGCACGTCGCGGACCGCTACCGGCACGAGAACGCCATCCTCACCAACATCCGCCGGGTCCGCGACGAGGCGGCCGCCGAACGCGGCCCCGACCACAAGCGCCGCGCCGCCGAACTCGTCGACATCGTCAAGGACTGCATCCGGCGTCACACCCAGCTCCAGTCCCGGCTGCTGGAGGCGGGGCCGCTGTTCCGCGCCGAGCAGGACCGGCAGGCTTTCGCGCCGCCCGCCGCGCACTCCGGGATCGACCTCTACGGCCAGCTCCTCCACCCCGCCCTTCCCCTGCCGCTGGAGGCCGCCACCCGGGTCACCGACGCCTGGTTCGCCCACGGCACCGGCCTGCGCACCCCCGCCGCCGTACGCCTCGGCGACCTCACCGACCTGCTGCTCACCCCGCCCGCGCCGCGCGAACACCTCGGTGCCGAGATGCCCGAACCGGACCTCGTCGCCACCCCGGACGACAGCCGCTTCAGCGAGGAGCAGTTCGCCGCCGCCTGGGAGCTGCTGGACCTGCCCGCCGACGCCCCCCGCCGACTGTCCGGACTGCTCGCCGACGCACGCCGCCGCGACCCCGAACTGCCCTATCTCGTCGCCCTGCTGGCGGTGCACGCTGCCAGCCCCCCGGTCGGCAGCGCCTACCGTCAGGGCGAGCAGCACCTGCTGTTCGCCGCCGACGACGGCTCGGAGCTGGACGATCCCGAGTTCGGCGGCGCCGACCTCGTCGTGGGCACCGCGCTCCTCGACGCCGCGGGCATGACCGCCGACCGCACGGAGGCGGCGTGACGCCTCACCGCGGACCGCACCCCGGCCGACCACGCGGCCGCAGCCGAGCCACCACAGGAGCTGACCACCCGTGACCGACCACGGCGCTCACCACGAGGCGCCGACCTCCGCTCCCGAGAGAGACGAGTTCGCAGCCCGCCCGGCGGCCGTGACCCCGGCGGACGCCGCCGACGCCGCACGGCTCGTCTCCTTCGGTCTGCATCCCAAGCTGCTGCCGGCCCGCGACGCCGAGTACGCCGAACTGCTGCGGCGCTACCGCGACGAGCCGCCGTTCGCCCGCCTCGCCGACGCCGTCGCCACCGGGCTCGGCCTGGTCGTCCTCGAGGTGTCCACCCGCGCCGGCATGGCCGTCGCCGCGGCCGAGGACTCGGTGTTCGCCGTCCGCATGGGCGACTACGCCCGCCGCGCCACCGCCGACTCGGGCGACCGGTTCCTGCACGGGCTGGCGCACCTTGCCGTGGCGGCCATGGCCTTCCCCCGCCCCGACGACCTCGCCGACGACGGATACATCGGCCGGATCACCGTCAACGGCGTCGACGCCTTCGTCCGGCAGGCGTGCCGCCGTCTCGAGGAACGCGCCGCGGAGGCCGGCGAGAACACCGACCCCGCCACCGGCACCCCCGGCCTGGAGGCCGCCTGGCGGGTCTACGCCCGCCGCAGCGCCACCGGCGCCACCAAGGACGCCCGCCGCCTGGCCGGTTCCACCACGGGCATCATCGCCAAGGCCGTCACCTTCCTCGTCGACTCAGGCTTCCTCCAGCGCACCGGCGACGAGTCCGGCGGCACCTACCGCACCACCGCCCGCTACCAGCTCCAGGTACGCGACATGGCCGGCAGCGCCGCCATGGCCGAACTCCTCGAACTCGGCGTCGTCCCCGTCTCCGACGGCAGCGCCTCGCTGGTGCCCGCGGACGACGGCGACGACCTCGAACTGTCCGCCGACGCCGGCCTGCCCTTCCACTCCTGACCTCCCCGAACCGACCGAGAAGAGCCCCGCACACCCATGTACGAGCTGTCCCGGATCCGCCTCTACTCCATCGGTCCCGCCGGTGCGCGCTACGCAGACACCGTCCTGGACCTGCGCGGAGTCGGTGCGCCCGTGCCCACCCCGGCGCCGGCCCAGGCGGACTTCTTCGAGGACGACCCGGTCGGCCCGCCGCGCCGCCCGGCGCCCGCCGGCGTGCTCTTCCTGGAGAACGGGGGCGGCAAGTCGGTCCTGCTCAAACTGATCTTCTCGGTCATGCTGCCGGGCCACCGCAACACCCTCGGCGGCGCCAGTTCCGGCGTGCTCCGCAAGTTCCTCCTCGCCGACGACTGCGGCCACGTCGCCCTGGAGTGGCAGCACACCCGCACCGGCGAGACCGTCGTCGTCGGCAAGGCCAGCGAATGGCGCGGCCGCCAGGTCTCCGGCGACCCGCGTAAGTTCGCCGAGGCCTGGTACTCCTTCCGCCCCGGTCCCGGCATGAGCCTCGACTCCCTCCCGGTCGCCGAGTCCTCCGCCATGCGCCCCGCACGCGAGGGCGCCTCCACCGCCCGGGGACGTCGCCGCACCATGAAGGGCTTCCGCGACGTCCTCACCGAGACCGGCAAGGCCTACCCCAACCTCGACGTCCACTGGGAGGAGATCCACGAACGCTGGAACGAGCACCTCACCTCGCTCGGCCTCGACCCCGAACTCTTCCGCTACCAGCGCGAGATGAACGCCGACGAGGGCGAGGCCGCCGGACTCTTCGCCGTCAAGAACGACTCCGACTTCACCGACCTGCTGCTGCGCGCCGTCACCGACACCCGCGACACCGACGGGCTGGCCGACCTCGTGCACGGGTTCGCCCACAAACTGGGCCGCCGCGCCGAGCTCACCGCCGAACGCGACTTCACCGCCGGCTCCCTCGATCTGCTCCAGCGCATCGCCGACGCCTCCGGGGAACGGCAGCGCGCACGCGACGTGCACGCCGGCGCCGAGCGTCGAGCCCGTACCCTCGCCCGCCGTCTGCACGCCCGCGGCGCCGCCGAGCGCGGCGACGCCGCGGCACTCGCCGAGCAGGTCGGCACCGCCGAGGCCGCCGTCACCGACGCCGAACGCTCCCGGCACCGCGCGTCCCTGGTGGCCGCCGAGCTCGCCTACCGGCACGCCTCCCTCGCCCTCGCCGCGGGTGAGAAGGCCGCCGCAGCCCAACGCCGTGAGCTCGCCGACGCCCGTACCCTGCACGCCGCGTGGCAGGCCGCCGAAACAGTCCTCCAGCACCGCGCCGCCGCCGACCGGATCACCCGCGTCGCCGCCGCCATCCGCGACGCCGAACGGGACGCGGCTCCCGCCCTCGCCGCACGCGCCGACGCCGCGGCCGCTCTCGTCCGGGCCCTGCACGCCGCCGCCCAGGACTCCGAGGAGTCCGCCGCCGCCCACGAGGAGCGCTCCGCCACCCTCCAGCATCAGAGTGAACGCGCCCACCGCGACGCCACCGCCGCCGCCACCTCCGCCGAACGTGCCCGCAGCGAGAGCGACCACCTCCGTCAGCGCCTCGCCGAGGTCGAGCAGGAGACCACCGAGGCCGTACGCGCCGGCTGGCTCGACGACTCCACGCCCGACGCCGACCCCGCCCGCGCCGCCCTCGCCGCCAGCGACGCCGAGAAGCAGGCCGTCGCCGCCTGGGACACCGCCCGGGAGGCCGCTCGGCGCGCCGCCGATCAGGCACGCGAGACCGCCGCCGAGCACGCCCGCGCCGAACTGGCCGCCGCCCGCGCCGCCGACGCCGCCGAAAACGCACGCTCCGCCCACGCAGCGGAGGAACGTGCCGCCGCCGCCCTCGGCACGGCGCCACGACTCGCCGACCTCCTCGGCCTGCCCGCGGCTCCCGCCGACCCCGCGCAGACCGGGCTGCCCGCCCAGCGCGGCAACCGCCCTGCCGCCGACCCGCCCGCCGGCCCCGAGGACCGGGACACGCCGCTCACCGCCGAGGAACTCGACCGCAACGCCGACACCCTCGCCGGACTCCTCGACGACGCGCTCGCCACCGCGGAACGCCACCTGTTCGACCTGCGGACCGCCGCCGCCGAGGACTCCCGCATGCTCGGCGCCCTCGGCGACGGCGGGCTCCTCCCCCCGGGCGCCGACGTCACCAGCACCGTCGAGTTCCTCGGCGAGCACGGCATCCCCGCCCTGCCCGGCTGGCGCTACCTCGCCCAGGCCGTCGACCCCGCCGACCACGCCGCCGTGCTCGCCGCGCGTCCCGAACTCGTCGACGGCGTCGTCATCACCGACCCCGGCAGCCACGCCCGGGCCCGCGAAGTGCTCGCCGGAGCATCCCTGCTGCCCCGCTCCGCCGTCGCCGTCGGCACCGCGGCCGCACTGCTCGCCCCCACCCCCTCGCCGCACACTGCGGACCCCGACCGCGACCAGGTGTTCCTCGTCCCGCCCAACCCGGCCATGCACGACGAACGCGCCGCCGACGACGAACGGCGGCACCTGCGGGCCCGCGCCCAGCAGCGCGACGAGGAGATCCGCACCCGGGCAGCCCGCCTCGGCGACGACCGCGCGCTGGCCGCCCGGCTCGCCTCCTGGCGCGCGGGCTGCCCAGCGGGCCGCCTTCCCGAACTCGCCGGCGAGGCCGTCCGCACCCGCGAGGCCGCCGACGCCGCACGGCGGCACCTGGAACGCAGCGCCACCGCCCGTGCGGAGGCCGAGGAGAACGCCGCCGAGACCGCCCAGGCGCGGGAGGAGACCCAGGAGCGGGCCCAGCAGGCCCGGCGCAGCGCCGACGCCCTGGCCGGCCTCGCCTTCCGCCTCCGCGAACGGGCGAAGTGGCAGGCGAGGCTCCGTGAACTCGCCGACGAGGCCGCCGAACCCGAGGGCGTCGCCGCCGACTGCCTGGAGCGCGCCCGCATCGCCGACGAGGACCGCAGGGCCGCGCAACGCGCCGCCGACGACGCCCACCGCACCGCCCGCGCGCTGCGCGCCGAACGTGCCGACATCGCGGGCGTGCCCGACGACCTCGACCTCGCCGCCGCACGCCCCGGCTCCTCCCTTCCCGCGCTGCGCGAGGCGTACCGCTCCGCCTCGCAGCTGTACGAGAAGGTGGGAGTGGGCACCGACCTGCGTGCCGAACAGGCGCGCGCCGAGGGCGACGAGAGTTCCGCCCTCGCCGCCCTGGAGCGGCTCACCAACAAGGTCCGCAACCGCGCCGCGCAACTCCTCGACGGGCCCGAGGGCGCCGACGGCCCGTCCCGCCAGTCCGCGGCCGCCCGCGCCGAGGCACACGTCCAGCTGCTGGAGACGCGCGCCTCGGGCGCCAGCGAACAGCTCGGCAGGCTGCGCGGCGAGGCCGAACGCCTCGCCCCCGCCGACGGCGGGACCCACACCGAGCTGCCCGACGCGCGGGTGCCCGGGGACGCGGAGGCCGCGCAGTCGCTCCTGCGCGCGGCCAACGCCGAACTCGCCGCCTGCGACGACGCCCTGGCCACCGCGCGCGAACGCCACACCGAGTTCCTCCGCGCCCACCGCGCCGCCGAGGAGGCCACCGAAGCGTTCGACGAGACCGCCGCGATGCTGCGCGACCTGCTGCGCGATCCCCAGTACGCCGAGACCCCGGCCGACGAGGCGCCCGACCCCTACCCCGGCTCGCCGTCCGACGCCCGGCATTCCGCCGCCGAGGCGCGCCGCTCCCTGCGCGGCTGCGCCGCCGACCTGTCGACCGCGGAACAGACCGTGCGCGAGGCAGGCGACGTGCTGGTGCGGCACGCCAACTCCACACGCTATGAACAGGTCCGCACCCCCGCCCGGCAACAGATCCGTGAACTGCCCGCCGCAGCCCTGCCCGACCATGCCGCCGCCTGGGCCGAGGCGTTCGCGCCCCGCCTGCGCGTCCTCACCGACGAACTCCAGCAGCTCGAACGCAACCGGGACGGCATCGTGGACCGGCTCCGCGGCCTCACCGAGTCCTCCCTCGCCACCCTCCGCTCGGCGCAGCGCCTCTCCCGGCTCCCCGAAGGGCTGGGGGAGTGGTCCGGGCAGGAGTTCCTGCGCATCCGCTTCGACGACCCCGACCAGGCCACCCTCACCGAACGCCTGGGCGAGGTCATCGACGAGGCCACCCGCGCCGCGGTCGCGAAGAACTCCGACCTGCGACGCGACGGCATGACCCTGCTGCTGCGCGGCGTCCGGGCGGCTCTCCAGCCCCGCGGCGTGTCCGTGGAGATCCTCAAGCCGGACGCCGTGCTGCGCGCGGAACGCGTACCGGTGGGCCAGATGGGCGACGTCTTCTCCGGCGGTCAGCTGCTCACCGCCGCCATCGCGCTGTACTGCACCATGGCGGCGCTGCGCAGCAACGACCGCGGCCGGGACCGGCACCGGCACGCCGGCACCCTGTTCCTCGACAATCCGATCGGCCGCGCCAACGCCACCTACCTGCTGGAGCTCCAGCGCGCCGTCGCCGACGCACTCGGCGTTCAGCTGCTCTACACCACCGGCCTCTTCGACACCACGGCGCTCGGTGAGTTCCCGCTCGTCATCCGGCTGCGCAACGACGCCGACCTGCGCGCCGGCCTGAAGTACATCAGCGTCGAGGAGCACCTGCGGCCCGGGCTGCCCCGGCCGCCGGAGGAGGGCGAGCCGGTGGTGCACGGCGAGGTCACGGCGACGAGGATGTTCCGGCGTCCGGCCGGTGACCGGGACTGACCGGCCGCCCACGCCGCGCCACACTGCTGGGCTCCGACACCACGCCGTGTCGCTGGACCCACACCTGACGGGTGATCCACACGTCCAGCGCGCTCCAGGTCGCCACCACGGTGCAGGCTATGGCGGCGAGTACCGCGGGGAACGCGAACCACACCCCCGCGAGCGAGCACAGCACGGCGATCACGACCAGGACCAGCGTCAGCGCGATGACCAGGACCGCCCGCACCGCTGCCGTACGCACCGGATCCGGCAACCGGGGCTTTGCGTACATGACTTCTTCACTCCCCCTCCACGCCGGGGTGCAAGCGCGACGATTCGCGCACTCCGCCGCCGCGACTTCCGCGCGTGGCCTGCGCCACAATCGTCCAGCATGCCGCAGGGCATCGACGGACAACTCCGGATGAGGCACCCTGTACCACCGGGTGATCGTTCGGACACACCTGCGAGCCCCTTCCGGGGTGGTAGTAGGCTCGCGCCGTTTGCTGATGAAACACGCCTCCGCGTGGAGGAGTTGACGTAGGGGAGGCCATGCGCTTTCGCGGCAAGTCGATCCGCCGGAAGATCGTGGCCCTGTTGCTCGTGCCGCTGGTGTCCCTCGTGTCGATCTGGGCGTTCGCCACTTATCTCACCGGCCGTGAGGCGTTCCACCTCCGCGCGACGTCCATCTCCATGGACGCCCTGAACGACCCCGTGCTGGAGGTGGTGCACGCCCTCCAGGGCGAGCGCCGCCAGGTCATGGTGCACCTCGCCGACCCGCGCCGCTCGGACGCCCTGAAACGGTTCGGGCGCGCCCAGCGCGCCACCGACCGCGCCGTCGGCGGGCTGCGTGCCACCGCGGGCCGCGACGACGTGCGCGGCGACCTCCAGCACGACACGCACGACCGGCTGGACGCCGTGCTCCGGGGACTGGACGGCCTGGGCGAACTGCGCCGCAAGGCCGGGAACAACACCCTCACCCGCGGCGGCGCCTTCCAGGGCTACAACGACCTGGTAGGCCCCTCCTTCACCCTCCTGACCTCCCTGCACGGCCTGCACGAGGAGCACCTCGAACAGGAGGGCAACGCCCTCGTCGGCGTCGCCCGGGCCCGCGAGTACCTGGCCCGCGAGGACGCCCTGTTGGCCGCGGCCATCGCGGCCGGGGAGATGACCAGCGGCGACCGCAGGGCGTTCTCCGACCGCATCGCCGAACGCAACCTCGCTCTCGAGACCAGCATCCAGCAGCTCCCCGCCGAGGACCGGGAGGCGTTCCAGGAGTACTGGGCCACCACCGACGGCCGCACCCTGCGCAGCTACGAGGACGCCGTCATCGCCGCGGGGTCCGGCGGCGCCACCGAGGTGGTCAACGCGCAGCGCTGGCAGCAGGCCACCGCGACCGTCCTGGACGACCTGGAAGACCTGCGGGCGCAGTCCCACCACCGCTACCACGAACGCATCCGTCCGGTCGCCACCGAGGTGTGGCTTCGGGCCGGCGCCGCCGGCGTCCTGGGCCTGGCCGCCGTGGTCGCCTCGCTGGTCGTCTCCGCGCGCGTCGGCCGCGGCCTGGTCCGCGACCTGAGCACACTGCGCAGACAGGCCAACGAGTCGGCCGGGGTGCGCCTTCCCAGCGTCATGCGGCGCCTGGCCGCCGGGGACCAGGTGGACGTGGAGACCGAGGCGCCGCGGCTGGAGTTCCCGCCGGACGAGACCGGCCAGGTGGGGCAGGCGCTCAACACCCTGCAGCGCGCCGCGGTCGAGGCCGCGGTGAAACAGGCCGACATGCGGCGCGGCGTCTCCGAGGTCTTCGTCAACCTCGCCCGCCGCAACCAGGTGCTGCTGCACCGACAGCTCACCCTGCTCGACACGATGGAACGCCGCACCGAGGACGCGGACGAACTCGCCGACCTGTTCCGTCTCGACCACCTGACCACCCGCATGCGGCGGCACGCCGAGGGTCTGGTCATCCTCTCCGGCGTCGCCCCCTCCCGTCAGTGGCGCAAGCCCGTGCAGCTGATGGACGTGGTCCGGGCCGCCGTCGCCGAGGTCGAGGCCTACGAACGCATCGAGGTACGCAGGCTGGCGCGGCTGGCCGTGGACGGCGGCGCCGTCGCCGACCTCACCCACCTGATCGCCGAACTGCTGGAGAACGCGACCGTGTTCTCTCCGCCGCACACCGGGGTGCAGGTGCTCGGTGAACGGGTCGCCAACGGCTTCACCCTGGAGATCCACGACCGCGGCCTGGGCATGCCCGCGGACGCCCTGCTCGATGCGAACCTGCGCCTCGCGGAGACCCCCGAGTTCGAACTCTCCGACACCGACCGCCTCGGCCTGTTCGTCGTCTCCCGCCTCGCGCAGCGGCAGGGCGTGCGGGTGTCGCTCCAGCCCTCCCCGTACGGCGGCACCACCGCCGTCGTCCTCATCCCCGCCTCCGTCCTCAGCGAGCCCACCGGTCGTGAGGGCGGACCGGAGACCGCGGCGGTGGCGAACGGCCGCCGCCCCCGCCCCAGGGCGCCGCTGGCCCCGGCCGGCACGGACTCCGGGCCGCTCGACGGACCCGTCGAACTCGAGGCGGCGCTCGCCGACGTCGACTCCCCGGACAGCGGCGGCGGTCTCTTCCGCCGCCCGGAACGCCCCGGGGGCCAGGACGCCGAGCAGCACCAGCAGGCCGCCGAGGACCCGGGCGCGGTGCGCGAGGACCCGTCCGCCGGAGGGTACGGAACCGCCCCGGAGGCGGCTCCCGGAACCGTTCCGGACGCAGGGCCCGACCCCGACCCCGCCGGGCTGCCCCGGCGGCGTCGCCGGACGCCCGTGCTGGTCTCCGACAACGGCCGGCGCGTCGAGGACGGCCCCGGCGGACTGCCCCGCAGGGTGCGGCAGGCCAGCCTCGCCCCCCAGCTGAAGGAGGTTCCCGCCCCGGAGGCGGACCGCTCCGCCCGGCAGGGTTCCGAGCCCGACGACCGGGACGCTGAGGAGGTGCGCAGCCGGATGGCCGCACTCCAGCGCGGCTGGCGGCGCGGACGCGAAGAGACCGACACGCCGCCCGGTGGCACACCCGCCGCGGACCCGGCACCCGAGACCGACCACCCGGAGGGGGAGGGGCGATGACCTCACCGAACGCGGCCGCACGGACCACCGGCGCCGGCGGTGAACTCAACTGGCTGCTCGACGAGCTCGTCCAGCGCGTGGGCAGCATCGACAAGGCCATGGTGCTCTCCGGCGACGGACTGCCCCGGGGCACCTCCGAAGGGCTCAGCCGGGAGGACGGCGAGCACATGGCGGCCGTGGCCTCCGGCTTCCACAGCCTCGCCAAGGGCGTCGGCCGGCACTTCGACGCCGGGGGCGTCCGGCAGACCGTGGTCGAGCTGGACGAGGCGTTCCTGTTCGTGACGGCGGCCGGCGACGGCAGCTGTCTCGCCGTGCTCGCGAGTTCCGAAGCCGACGTCGGCCTCATCGCGTACGAGATGACGCTGCTGGTCAAGAGGGTCGGCGTCCACCTGGGCACCGCTCGTCGCTCCGACCTGCCCGGCGCGCGCTGACCAGGGGCCGGACGGGGATCGGTGGCATGACCGAGCGCTGGTTCGACGAGGCTGCCGGGCCGGTGGTCCGCCCGTACGCCATGACGCGCGGCCGCACCCGGTGCAGCCCCGAGGCGGCACGGCTGGACCTCATCGCCCTCGTGATCGCCCGGACCGCCGGCACCGGGGCGGGCAGCCGGCACGAGGACGATCTGCACGACCCGGCCCTCACCCCCGAACACGTGGACATCGTGCAGATGTGCCGCCGCAGTCCGCTGTCGGTGGCGGAGCTGGCGACCGACCTCGACGTGCCGGTGGGTATCGTCCGCGTCCTGGTCGGCGACCTGCTCGACGCGGACCTGGTCCGCGTCTCCCGACCCGTACCTCCGGCCGAACTGCCGGACGAGAACATTCTCCGCGAGGTGATCAATGGTCTTCGGGCGCTCTGAACGCGACCGCGGCCCGGCAGCCGCTCCCACCGAGCCGGCCGCCCCCGCCGAGCCCGTGACGCTGAAGCTGCTGGTGGCCGGCGGCTTCGGCGTGGGAAAGACGACTCTGGTCGGTGCGGTGAGCGAGATCCGTCCGCTCCGCACGGAGGAGATGCTGACCGAGGCGGGCCGCCCCTACGACGACACGGCGGGGGTGGAGGCCAAGTCCACCACCACGGTCGTCATGGACTTCGGCCGGATCACCATCAACGACGACCTGGTGCTCTACCTCTTCGGCACGCCCGGACAGGACCGGTTCTGGTTCCTGTGGGACGAGCTGGCTCAGGGCGCGCTGGGCGCGGTGGTGCTGGTGGACACCCGCCGCCTGGGAGACAGTTTCGCCGCCGTCGACTACTTCGAACGCCGCGGGATCCCGTTCACCGTCGCCGTCAACTGCTTCGACGGCGCCGAACGCCACCCGGCGGAACGGATCCGGGAGGCCCTCGACCTCGACGCCGGGGTGCCGGTGATGCTGTGCGACGCGCGCGAGCGGGACTCCGTGCGCGACGTGCTCATCTCCGTGATCCGGCACGCGATGCGGGCGGCCGCCGCCGAGGAGGCCGCGACCGCCCGCTGAGCGCTCCGGGGGACTCAGCCCGCCGGCTCCTCCTCGTACCAGCCGAAGCTGCGTTCGACCGCCCGCTTCCAGTTGCGGTACTCCCGGTCGCGGACCGCCGCGTCCATCCTCGGCGTCCATTCCGCGTCCTGCCGCCAGTGCGACCGCAGCTCGTCCAGGTCGGACCAGACGCCGGTCGCCAGCCCGGCCGCGTAGGCCGCGCCCAGGCAGGTCGTCTCCGAGATCACCGGGCGGATCACCGGGACCCCGAGTACGTCCGCCTGGTGCTGCATCAGCAGGCCGTTGGCAGTCATGCCGCCGTCCACCTTGAGCGTGGTGATCTCCACGCCGGAGTCCTGGTACATGGCGTCGACGACCTCACGCGTCTGCCAGCTCGTGGCCTCCAGCACGGCGCGGGCCAGGTGCGCCTTGGTGACGTACCGCGTCAGGCCGGTGATCACGCCCCGCGCGTCGGACCGCCAGTACGGCGCGAAGAGGCCCGAGAACGCCGGCACGATGTACGCCCCGCCGTTGTCCTCCACGCTTTCCGCCAGCGTCTCGATCTGGTCCGCGGACGAGATGATGCCGAGTTGGTCGCGGAACCACTGCACCAGCGCCCCGGTGATGGCGATGGCCCCCTCCAGGCAGTACACCGGCCGCTCGCCGCCCAGTTGGTAGCCCATGGTGGTGAGCAGCCCGCTCTTGGAGGGCACGGGCCGGTTGCCGGTGTTCAGCAGGAGGAAGGAGCCGGTCCCGTAGGTGTTCTTCGCCTCGCCGACGCCGTAGCAGGTCTGACCGAAGACGGCGGCCTGCTGGTCGCCGAGCGCCGACGCCACGGGCACGCCCGCCAGCTGTCCGACGGCCGTGCCGTAGGTCTCCGACGAGGAGCGGATCTCCGGGAGGACCGCCTCCGGGATCCGCATCGCCTCCAGGATCGAGGAGTCCCACTGGAGGGTCTCCAGGTTCATCAGCATGGTGCGTCCGGCATTGGTCACGTCGGTCACGTGCACGCCGCCGTCGGGGCCGCCGGTGAGGTTCCAGATCAGCCAGGTGTCCATGGTGCCGAAGGCGATCTCGCCCGCCTCGGCGCGCTCCCGCAGCCCCGGCACGTTCTCCAGCAGCCACAACGCCTTGGGGCCGGAGAAGTAGCTGGCCAGCGGCAGGCCGGTGCGGTCGCGGAAGCGGTCCTGCCCCACGTCGCCGCCGAGCTGCGTGCACAGCCCGGAGGTCCGGGTGTCCTGCCACACGATCGCGTTGTGCACCGGCCTGCCGGTCTTGCGGTCCCACAGAACGGTGGTCTCACGCTGGTTGGTGATGCCCAGGGCGCTGAGCTGGTCGGCGCGCAGTCCGGCCTTGGCCAGGGCTCCTGCGACCACCGCCTGGACCTTGGACCAGATCTCGGTGGCGTCGTGCTCCACCCATCCGGGCTTGGGGAAGATCTGCTCGTGTTCACGCTGGTCGACGGCGACGATGGCGCCGCCGGAGTCGAAGATGATGCAGCGGCTCGATGTGGTGCCCTGGTCGATCGCTGCGACGAAGGCGTCCTTCATGGTCGCGTCTCCCTGCTCAGAAGGCGAGTGAGTAGATTCCGGCTCCCACCAGGCCGCCGATGACCGGACCGGTCACCGGAACCCAGGCATACCCCCAGTCTGACGTCCCCTTGTTGGGTATGGGCAGCACGGAGTGGGCTATTCGGGGGCCCAGGTCCCGGGCCGGGTTGATCGCGTAGCCGGTGGGCCCGCCCAGCGAGAGGCCGATGCCGACGACGAGCAGTGCCACGATCAGGACCGTGCTGCCCGAGCGGCCCAGCTCCTTCGTGACCCCGAAGGCCAGGATGGGCAGCACCAGGGCTGCGGTGGCGATGATCTCGGTGACCAGGTTGGTGACCGGGTTGCGCACCTCGGGGATGGTGGAGAAGTTGCCGAGGGTGGGCTGCGCGGTCTCGCTGTCGGCGTTCGCCGCGAACTGGGAGTAGTACGCGGCCCACGCCAGCACGGCACCGACGAAGGCACCGATGATCTGGGCCACGATGTAGAGCGGCGCCTTGCTCCATTCGCCGCTCTCGGCCGCGACGGCGATGGTCACGGCCGGGTTGATGTGACCTCCGGAGAGGGGCAGCGCGGTGTAGGCGCCGGCGAGCACCCCGAATCCCCAACCGAAGGCGATGACGATCCAGCCGGCCCCGTTGGCCTTGGAGAATCTCAGGTTGACCGCGGCGCACACGCCCGCGCCGAACAGGATCAGGATGGCCGTGCCGATGATTTCGCCGACGAAGATGTCCCCGTTGCTGAACTGGTCCACTGCGGCTCCAATCGACCAAGCGCCCGGGGCGGCTGCCCCGGGCGCGTGTGCAGGTGGGTCGTGCCAGGTGCGACGAGCGTGACGGCAGTGTTCAACCGGACCGAAGGGTCGTCAAGGTCGCCTACAAATTCACTCGTTCGAGTGAGCGTGTCGGCCTCAGCGGTGACCGGTCACCGAGCGGTGAGAGACAGGGAAGTCGAAGTAGTCGTCCGGGAACGTCTCCGGCTGGAAGGTGTAGTGCCACCACTCGTTCGGGTAATTGACGAATCCGAACTTCTCCAGGCCGCGCTTCAGGAGCAGCCGGTTCGCCCGCTGCTCGCCCCGGATCCGCTCGTCGAGCGTGTGCGACAACGTGTCGAAGCAGTCGTAGCCCGTCCCCATGTCCAGCGACGCGTCCGGGAAGCGTTCCTCCCGCGGTGCGTAGCACGGCACCAGCGGCTCGCCCGGCACGTAGGGCCGGGTCGGCTCCACCGGCAGCCGCACCAGCGTCAGGTCCACCGTGCTGCCCCGGCTGTGCCCCGACTTCTCCGCGATGTAGCCGTCCTCGAAGAGCGAAGCCTTGTCCACCCGGGGATAGAACTCCTGCTTCATCCGGCGGTCGTCCAGGTCCTTCGCCCACTCCACGAAGTGGTCGACGGCGCGCTGCGGGCGGTAGCAGTCGTAGACCTTCAGCGTGTACCCCTGGCGGAGGAAGGCCCGCTGCGCCGAGCGCAGCGCCTTCGCGGCGTCCTCGGTGAGAATGCACATCGGCCACCGGTAGCCGTCGATCCGGTCGCCGACGAAGTTGTGCCGGGTGACGTAGCGGATGTCCTGGAGAATCGTCGGCGCGACCCGCCGCAGTGACACGAACGCGTCGGGAGCCTTCGGCTCCGGACGTGCGGCGGCGTGCGGCGCGGGCACCGCGGTGACCAGCAGCACCGCGGACGCGAGGCCCAACAGCAGGCGGAGCGGGGAGTGTCGGCGCATGCGCTCCTGCCTACCGCACCGCCGCCCCGCCGGGAAGAGCCCGCGCACCGGCGGGACGACCGGACGCGACCGCGCGAGCCGAGCGCGGCCCACCCCGGGCGAGGGCTCCCCCCTCAGCCGCGCACCCGGACCGGAAGGTCCACCCGGTTCCCGTCCTCGCCCGTCACCACCGTCCGGCCGGCGGCCTCCGACACCGTGAGCCGTTCCACCTCCGGCCGCGCCCAGGCGTCGGCCGGCTCCCGTATCAGCAGGCCGCTCCCGGTCCGCCCCGGCGGCGGCCGCCACACCTCCAGCGCCGTCCCGCCCCCCGGCACCGTCACCGGAACGGCCGCCCCCGCCCGCGCCAGCACCGGGACACGCTCCAGCGGCGCGTCCAGCACCACGGCGCGCCCGCCGTCGTACCGCACCCCGGTCGCCGTGTCGTACCAGCAGCCGCGTGGCAGCCGCACCGCACGGCGCCGCAGCCCCGCCTCCAGCACCGGCGCCACGAGCAGCGCGTCACCCAGCAGGAAGGCGTCGCCGCAGTCCCGCAGCGCCCGGTCGGCGCAATGGTGCCACCACAGCGGCCGCACGTAGGGAGCGCCCGTCCGCCGTGCCAGATGCGCCAGCGTCACCAGGTAGGGAACCAGCTCCTCCCGGCGCGCCGCCGCTGCCCGCACGGCCGCCAGAACCTCCGGGCCGTGGCCCCGCAGTCCGCGGTCCCCCGCCGCCCGCCCCCCATCCGGGCGGTCGCCGCCGCGGAACAACGGCAGGTACGCCGCCAGCTGAAAGCGCCGCACCAGCAACTCCGGTGACGGCCGGTCACGCTCGTCCCACGCCCCGGCCTCCGGCCCCGCGAACGGCACGCCGCACAAGCCGAGCCCGAGTACGGCCGCCAGCGAGGCCCGCAGCCCGTGCCAGTCCGTGACCGGGCCGCCGGCCGAGACGCCCCCGTACCGCTGGGAACCCGCCCAGCCCGCCTGCGACACCAGCAACGGCCGCTCCTGCGGACCCTGCTCGAGCAGGCCCGCCCAGCCCGCCTGCGCCATCGCGAGCCCGTACACGTTGTGCGCCTCCAGATGGGCGCCGCCGCGCCCCTCCAGGTCGTGCCGCACCCCCCGTGCCGCGTCCGCGTCCGCGAGGACGTGCGGCGACGCCGGCGCGTCGCCCTGGTGGCACGCCCCGGAGAAGCCCTCGCCGACGAGCCCGGAGTACAGGCCGCCCCACCACTTGCGCACGCGCGAGTCCGTGAAGTCGGGGTACACCGACGCCCACGGCCGCCCTCGGCGCCGCACCGTGCCGCCCCCGCCGTCCCGTACGAACGCGTCCAGCGCCGTGCCCTCCTCGTACAGCACATCGCCCGCCCTCTCCCACACCTCCGGCCGCACCGCTGCCGCGAGCCGCACCCCCTCCGCCCGCAGCTCCCGGGCGACCTCCCGCATGGCGGCTCCGGGCTCCCGGAAGCGCGCCCCGTCCGGAGTGGCGGCGCCCCCACCCCGTCCGGAGCCGTCGTCCGCAGCCAGATGCACTCCGTGCAACGGCAGCCCGTGCTCCCGGTGCGCCGAGACGGCTTCCCGCACCTCCCGGGGCGACGCGCCGGACGGCAGCACGTGCTGGTATCCCAGCGCCCACACCGGCGGCCGGGCCGGCGTGCCGGTCAGCGAGGCCCAGCCGCGCAGCAGCCGGGCCGGCGGTCCGGTGATCACCCAGTAGCGCAGCGGCCCGCCCGACATCCGCACCTCGCAGCGGGCGTCCCGGTCGTGTCCCGACCCGGCGCCCTCCTCCCCCTCCCGGAGCACCATCTCCCCGTCCCACGTCGCGTCGTGGAACACCAGGTGGCAGCCCACGTCCGCGACCACCAGCTGCACGGGCATCGTCACCGACGCGGCGCGCCCGCCCGCCCGGCCCACCTCCGCGTTCCACAACCGGTACGCGCCCGCCGGAAGCCGAGGACCCGACGGCGGGCCGCCGAGCCCGAAGAACCGAGCGTCCGGCGACACCCGCGAGTGCAGCACCCAGCGCCCCCCACCGCCCGGCTCCGTCTCCCACCAGCGCGGCGCCGCGTCCCGGCGCAGCACCACTCCGCCCGGCGTGCCCACCTCCACGGCACCCCGCCGCGAGACGGTGATCCGCAGCCGTTCCGACACCACCCGCCATCCGCCGTCGGTGTCCGGCTCCAGCACCGCGCGGGCGTCCGCCTCCGGGCAGCGGCCGCCCAGCGCGTACGACGGCTCCGGCGCCGCCTCGTCCCAGCCGCAGAACACGGCGCCGCCGGCTGCCACCCGCACCCGCAGCGCGGACCGCTCGAAACGGACCAGGCCGCCGCCCGGCCTCGGCTCGGCCCCCACGACCTCGCCCGGCACGCGCGCCCGTTCCCGCGACCCGGCCACGAAGCCACCCGCGTCTCCGCCCCGCCGCAGCGCCGACCGGACGGGACCCCACCGGCGGACCATTCCGACGACACCACCGACACCCGCAGACCGCACCCGGTCACGCCCCTTCATGCAGCTCAGCCTGCCACCAGCGGGCGCACCGGTCACCCTCGTTCAACAGCCGTTCACCGGCCGTCCGCCCCGCCGTCGCCCCCCACGGGCCCCGGCGCCGCCCGCCGTCGGCCCTGTGCCCACCTCACATGCCGCATACGCCCTTTATGGGGGCGTCGGCCCTGGTGAAGTGAACGATCACATGGCATCGTCCTGCTCAGCCGCCGCGTACGCGCACACACCCCGGCACGTGCGCGGACACGACGCCCACGAAGCGCAGAGAACCACGGGAGCCGCCACATGACCGCAGCGCACAGCAGTCCGCAGCCCGACACGCCCGCACCGCAACCGCTGTGGCGTCCCGGGCCGGAGCGGATCCGCAGCGCCGCCGTCACCCGCTTCCAGGAATGGGCCGCCGACCACCACGGCGCACCCCGGGGCCTCCCGGACGACCCCGAGGCGAGCTACGCCGCCCTCCACCGCTGGTCCGTCGAGGCCCTCCCGGACTTCTGGCGCGCCGTCGCCGCATGGTTCGACGTACGCTTCGCCACGCCCTACGACACCGTCCTCGCGGACGACGGGATGCCCGGAGCCGTCTGGTTCCCCGGCGCCACCCTCAACTACGCAGAGCACGCCCTGCGCGCCGGCGAGGACCCCGCCCGCGCCGACGAGCCGGCCCTGCTGCACGTCGACGAGACCCACGAGCCCGTCCCCGTCTCCTGGGGCGAGCTGCGCCGCCAGGTCGGCTCGCTGGCCGACCGGCTGCGCCGCCTCGGCGTCCGCCCCGGCGACCGGGTCAGCGGCTATCTCCCCAACACCCCGCAGGCCGCCGTCGCCCTCCTCGCCACCGCCGCCGTCGGGGGCGTGTGGACCTCCTGCGCCCCCGACTTCGGCGCCCGCAGCGTCCTCGACCGCTTCCAGCAGGTCGAGCCCAAGGTGCTGTTCACCGTCGACGGCTACCGCTACGGCGGCAAGGAGCACGACCGCACCGAGACCGTCGCCGAACTCCGCCGCGAACTCCCCACTCTCGAAGCGGTCGTCCACATCCCCCTCCTCGGCACCCCCGCCCCGGAGGGGACGCTGGAGTGGGACGCCCTCACCGCGGCCGACACCGAACCCGTCTTCGAGCAGGTGCCGTTCGACCACCCGCTGTGGGTGCTGTACTCCTCCGGCACGACCGGACTGCCCAAGGCCATCGTCCAGTCCCAGGGCGGCATCCTCCTGGAACACCTCAAACAGCTCGGCCTCCACTGCGACCTCGGCCCCGCGGACCGGTTCTTCTGGTACACCTCCACGGGCTGGATGATGTGGAACTTCCTCGTCTCCGGCCTCCTCGTCGGCTCCACCGTCGTCGTCTACGACGGCAGCCCCGGATACCCCGACACCGCCGCGCAGTGGCGCGTCGCCGAACGCACCCGCGCCACCCTGTACGGCACGTCCGCCGCTTACGTGATGGCCTGCCGCAAGGCCGACGTCCACCCGGGCTGGGACTTCGACCTGAGCACGCTGAAGTGCATCGGCACCACAGGCTCCCCGCTGCCGCCCGACGGCTTCCGGTGGCTGCACGACGCCGTCGCCGCGGACATGTGGATCGCCTCCGTCAGCGGCGGCACCGACGTCTGCTCCTGCTTCGCGGGCGCCGTACCGACCCTCCCCGTGCACATCGGGGAGCTCCAGGCCCCCTGCCTCGGCACCGACCTCCAGTCCTGGGACCCCCAGGGCAAGCCCCTCGTCGACGAGGTCGGCGAGCTCGTCGTCACCAACCCCATGCCGTCCATGCCCGTGCGCTTCTGGAACGATCCCGACGGCAGCCGCTACCACGACAGCTACTTCGACACCTACCCCGGCGTGTGGCGGCACGGTGACTGGACCACCCTCACCGGACGCAACTCCGTGGTCATCCACGGCCGTTCCGACTCCACCCTCAACCGGCAGGGCGTCCGCATGGGCTCCGCCGACATCTACGAGGCCGTCGAACGGCTCCCGCAGATCCGCGAGTCCCTCGTCATCGGCGTCGAACAGCCCGACGGCGGCTACTGGATGCCGCTCTTCGTGCACCTCGCGCCCGGCGTCACCCTCGACGACGCGCTGCGCGACACGGTCAAGCAGACCATCCGCGGCTCCCTCTCGCCCCGCCACGTGCCCGACGAGATCATCGAGATCCCCGCCGTCCCGCACACCCTCACCGGCAAGCGCCTCGAAGTCCCGGTCAAGCGCCTCCTTCAGGGCACAGCGCTGGAGAAGGCGGTCAACCCCGGCTCCGTCGACGACGTGGAACTTCTGAGGTTCTACGAACGCCTCGCCCGCGAACGCACGACCTGACCGGCAGGACGGCGGGCCGGCCCTCCCGGGGTTCCGGGGCCCGGCCCGCTGTCACACCCCACGATTACGGTGAGTCACGTTCAGTCTTACCGTCAGTGAGGGGGACCATGTCGCACACCCGAAGCCGCAGGCGACGCCGCCACCAGGCCCTGCGCACCGAGACGCCCAGCACCGTCGCCGTCCTGACCACGGAGACGGACTTCACCGCCATGCGCGGCTACCGCAGCTTCGCCTTCGACGACTACGCCGCCTACCTGCAGCAGGTCCAGGCCCTCCTCCGCCACCTGTCGGGACAGGGTCTCCACACCCGCGTCGCCCCGTTCGACCCCGACCGCTTCGCCGCCTACTGCCTGCGGGACGGCCTCGACCCGGACGCCCCCGTCAGCCGCACGCGCTACACCGCGGAGATCGCCGGCACCGGCCTCACGGTGCCCTACGACGGACAGCCCTGCCACGACCTGCTGCCCCTGCTCCGGGCCTGGCGCGCCCGGGACGCCGTGCAGGACGAAGCCGACCGCGTCCTGGACACCCTCGGCGGGGGCGAAGCCCCCCTGCACACGGCCGCCGAAGCGCTCGACGCCCTGCTCACGGCGCTCGGCGCCGGTACCCACCACCTGGTGTGCAGCGTCGACGGACCGCGCGCCCCGCTGCTGGCCGTCCTGCACACGGACACCGCGCCCGACGGCACCTGGGAGCTCGCCGAGTCCGACGTCCTGCTCTTCTGCTCCGTCCTCGCCGCAGGACTGGCCACCGGCTCGCCCGGCGGGCTCGTCACCCGCACCACCCCACCGGCCTGCCGCGGCGACCGCCCGAGCGAGACCGTGCGCGGTTGGTGTCTGCACCGCGGCTGGCTCGCCCCGCTCACCGAGGCCCAGGTGTTCAGCGCCTACTGCACACACGCCGAGACCGGCGAACCCGTGCCGCCCGAGCCCGGCGTCACCTACGCCGCCGGCGTCCCGCTGGCCCGCACCGCACCGGGTGGCGCATGAGCCCGCCTGGGCCGCGGGTCACTCGCCGGAGAGCACCGCGTGCGCTGCGGAGCGCGCCTGCTCCGCGGCGTCCGCGGCCCTCGCGGCCGAGGCGGCCCGCTCGCACTGCGCGAGCGTGTGCCGCGCCAGAGCCCCCCGAACGTACGGAATCGCCGATGCGCCCATGGACAGGCTGGTCACGCCCAGCCCCGTCAGCACGCACGCCAGCACCGGGTCCGCAGCCGCCTCCCCGCACACCCCGCAGCCCTTGCCCTCCGCGTGCGCGGCTTCCGCGGCCAGTGCGACCAGGTCCAGCAGCGCGGGCTGCCACGGGTCCTGGAGCCGCGACACCGCACCCACCTGCCGGTCCGCCGCGAACGTGTACTGCGCCAGGTCGTTGGTGCCCAGCGACAGGAACTCCACCTCCTGCAGCACCGACCGGGCCCGCAGCGCGGCCGACGGGATCTCCACCATCACGCCGCACTTCGCCCGCAGACCCACCGCCCGGCAGACCTCGGCGAACGCCGCCGCGTCGGCACGGTCGGCCACCATCGGGGCCATCACCTCGAGGTACACGGGCAGTCCCGCCGCAGCCCTGGCCAGCGCGGACAGCTGATCCCGCAGCACCTCCGGGTGGTCCAGCAGCGCGCGAACACCGCGGACCCCCAGCGCGGGATTGGGCTCGTCGGCCGGGGTGAGGAAACCGAGGGGTTTGTCGGCGCCCGCGTCCAGGACCCGTACCACGACGCGTCCCTGCGGAAAGGCCTCCAACACCTGCCGGTACACCTTCGCCTGGCGCTCCACGGACGGCGCCGCCGCACCGTCCTCGAGGAACAGGAACTCGGTGCGGAACAGCCCGACCCCCTCGGCTCCCGCCTCGACGGCGGCCTGCACGTCCGCCGGGCTTCCCACGTTCGCCAGCAGCGGCACCTTGTGGCCGTCCGAGGTGGCGCCGGGCCCGCTGACCGCTGCGAGCGCCGCCCGGCGCTCCCCGGCGGTCCGGGCCAGCATCGCCTGTTCCGCGTCCGAGGGGTTGACCGTCACCTCACCGGTGCTGCCGTCGACCGCGATGACCGTGCCCTCCGCCAGCTCGCCCGCGCCCGGCAGCGCCACCACGGCGGGCACCCCCAGAGCGCGGGCGAGGATGGCGCTGTGACTGGTGGGACCGCCCTCCTCCGTGACGAACGCGAGCACCTGCGTGGGGTCGAGCAACGCGGTGTCCGCCGGAGCGAGGTCCCGGGCGATGAGCACGAAGGGGTCGTCGCTGTCCGGTACCCCGGGCATGGGCACCCCCAGCAGCCGGGCCACGATGCGGTTCCGCACGTCATCGAGGTCGGCGACGCGACCGGCCACGTACCGCCCCGCCCCGGACAGCAGAGCCCGGTAGGCGGCGAAGGCGTCGTACACCGCCCGTTCCGCGCTGCTGCCCACGGTGATGCGCCGCTCCACGTCCGCGATCAGCTCGGGATCGCGGGCCATCATCGCCTGCGCCCCCAGCACCTCCTGTGCGTCACCGCCGGCGAGCTGGCCCCGCGCCTCCAGGTCCGCGGCGACGGCATGCGCCGCGGACCGGGCGCGCTTCTGCTCCCGGGGCGCCTCGTTCCGTCCGATCCGCTTCGCCGGGGGCTCCAGCACGGCGGTCCCCATGTGCCGCACCTCGCCGACGGCCAGGCCGTGGCTCACACCCACACCCCGCAGGGTCGCGTCCATCCCGCTCAGCTCCAGACGAAGAGGGTGGCACCGGAGGTGACCGTGCCTGCTTCCACCAAGCCCGTGAGGGAGCCCGTCGAGGCCTCGAGCGCGATCACGGGGGAGAGGGGCGACTTGCCGGCGCGCTCCACGGCTCCGGGGTCCCAGCGCACGATCGCCTGACCGCGCTCGACGGTGTCCCCCTTGGTCGCCACCAGCTCGAAGCCGTCGCCGTTGAGCTGCACGGTGTCGATGCCCAGGTGGACGAGGACTCCACGGCCCTCGGAATCGACCACCACGAAGGCGTGCGGATGCAGGGAGACGATGATTCCGTCCACCGGCGAGACGGCGACCGTGGGAGCTCGTCCCGGGTCCACCGCGGTGCCGGGACCGACCATCGCGCCGGAGAACACGGGGTCCGGTACGGCCGGCAGGCCGACAGCCCGCCCGGCCATCGGCGAGGTCACTGTGGTCATGGGAAGCCTCCCAGTACACGGTCTCGAGCGGGCCGCCTCCCCCGGCTCGAGCGAGGATGCGCCATCGTTCAGCAGGGTAAGTCATCGCCCGGCAGGACCGCTTGCGGCGCAGCGGGCGGGAAGGCGGACGGCGATTTGCCTCCGCCACGGCAGCGCTGTACTGTCGTCCCCCTGCTCGCAGCCGAGTGCGGCGGGCAGGTTTTCGACACACCTCCTCCTTTCTCTCGTAAAGAGTCGGGATGCCGCACGTCTGCGGCGGCCGAATTTCGGAACAGGGAAATGGTTCTGGTAGTGTCGGGGACACCGAAGGGAAGCGCCCGGAGGAGCCTGTGAAAGGGTTCCGATGGAAGCGTCCGTTCCTTGAGAACTCAACAGCGTGCCAAAAGTCAACGCCAGATATGTTGATACCCCGTCCCCCTGTTTTGTGGGGGCGTGGTTCCTTTGAAACACAACAGCGAGGACGCTGTGGATCGTCGGGTTATTCCTCCGGCGGTTCCGCTCTCGTGATGTGTC
>NZ_AUFD01000032.1:0-41789 GCF_000426325.1 Streptomyces sp. CNS606 | reverse complement strand
CGCCACCACGCTGTTCGACATCGACACCCGCAACGACCGCGTGTCGCTGCAGTCCCCGGCCAACGCCGGCACGCTCGCCGCCGTCGGCGCGCTCGGCGTGAACGTCGGCCCCTCGGCCGGGTTCGACATCTACTACTGCCCCAAGAAGGGCACCAACAGCGGCTTCGCCGCCCTGCGGGTCAACGGCTCCTACCGCTTCTACGAGGTCAACGTCCTCACCGGCGAGGCGCACAAGGTGGGCGCGTTCCCCGAGCGCCGCCAGATCGCCGACGTGGCGCTGCCGCTCAACCAGCACTGACCGTTCGTCGCTCCGCACAGCCGCGTGGTGCGGTGCCGCCCCCTCGGGCCGGCACCGCACCACGCGTGCGTGGGGCTCAGCCCCGGCCACCGGTGAGCCGGGAGGTGACGACGAGGTTGCTGCGGTAGGCGCGCGTCTCGGAGTCCCATTCCGTACAGGTGATCAGGGTGAGCTGCGGACGCAGGGTGGGCCGGTAGACCGCGGCGGGCATCTCGTCCCGGGGATGGACGGCGATGCCGGTGACGGTGAAGCGGGCGGTGGACCCGTCACGCCGTCGGACGGTGACACGGTCCCCTTCCTCCAGCGCGCCGAGTTCGTAGAACGCGGCGGGACCCGAGGTGGAGTCCACATGCGCGACCAGGACGGCGTTGCCCGCCTCGCCGGGTGTGACCGAGCCGTCGTACCAGCCGGCCCGGTCCGCGTCCCGGGGCAGTGCGACCGACCCGTCGTCGGCCAGGCCGACCGGCGTGACGGCCGCCGACAGTCCGACGCTCCGTCCGGTGATCCGCGACGGCTCGGACCGCGCCATCGCCTCCCGGCCGGGAGCGCCCCGCTGTTCCGCCGACGAGGAGGGCACCCCGGAATCCCCGCGGGCGGCGGACGGAGGCGGCGCGGGGGGAGGTTGCTGCCGCGGGGCGAAGGCCATCGCGAGCAGAGCGAGGCCGGTCGTGGTGCAGGCGGTGGCCGCCGCGGTCAGCAGACCGCGGCGGCCGGTGTGCCGGTGAGTCGGCATGGACGGACGCCCGGTCAGGCGTCGGTGCTGCGGCGGCGCATCCAGTAGGCGCCCGCCGCGGCGAGGAGAAGGGCACCGCCCGTGGCGGCGGCCGCGGTCGGGGTGTCGTCACCGGCCTGGGTGCCGCCCTGACCGCCGGAGATGCCGCCGTGCGGCGACTTCTTCAGCGCCCCGCACAGCGCCGGGAAGGTGGCCTCGGCCGGAAGCTTCGGGTCCAGGAGGCTCTTGCCGAGGTTGAAGTCGTACTTGCCGTTGCCGTTGTAGTCGATGCCGTGCACCACCACGACGGCGGTGCCGGCGCGCAGCGACTTCGCGGCCTCCTTGCTGACCGTGAAGCTGCGCGCGTAGTGGTAGCTCGAGCCGGTCGGGAAACGGTCGACGGCCAGGCCGGAGGCGGGGCTGGTGTCGCCGCGGGTCGTGAGCGAGGTGCCGATCCTCCCGTAGAACGGCTGTCCGTCCACGGTGGACAGGGAGAGCTTGCCGTTGTGCTTGGTCGCGGCCGAGTCCGGCGGGCACACGCCCCTGGCGGCGATGTGGAAGTGCTGGGCGTGCGGGGCGTCGAGCAGGCCCCTGGTCTTGATCTTGACCGTGACGTGACGGCCTTTGAGGTGGACCTTCGCCCAGCCGTGGCCCGTGACCCTGTTGACCTTGAACGGGTCCAGCTTGGCGTGCAGCGTGAGCGGCTTGTGGCCGTCGGGGGTGGGCATGCCGCCGGCCGTGGCGGCCGGGGCGAGCGCCACCGACGGCGCGGCCGCGGCGAGTGCGACGAGGGCGGCCGTGACAGTTCTCTTCATCGGGATTCTCCAGCTGGCAGACGAGGTCGCCGTGCCGCCGGCGCCGCTGCGGCGCGGGCCGACACGGCTCCGTACACGTCCTGAACCTCCGTCGGCGAGCACGGGGCCGCCACCGCGACGCCGGCCCTCGGGTGGGCCGATTCGCCCAACCCCGCGGGTGTTCTCCCGGTCCGGTTCCTCAGGGTCCGACCGGGTCCTTGCAGGTGAACGGCCACCCGCCCGCACCACCCTCCGGTCCCCGGAAGGAGGAGGAAGGTCGGGCGCCGGAGGCTGGGGCAGACGGGTGGCCGCGTGCCCGGCAGGTACCCCGCCGCTCGGTGCGGCCGGTGGGGTTCCCCGCCACCGCGCGCGGCACACCGGTCGTCCCCGGGGTCGCGGGGGACCTCCAGAAGTCTTCCGGGCCGCCCGTGCCGAGGGGCATGCCGGTGGTACTTTCCGTGACTTCGTGCCCGCCGGGCACGTTCTCAACGGTTCCTGGAGGCAACGGTGTTCAGACGTCGGATACTCGCTCTCGCGACGGCTTTCCTCGGGCTGGGGCTGATGGCGGGCCCAGCCCAGGCGGTCACGCCGACGGGCGGGGCGCCCGCCGCGCCGCAGGCCGCACCCGCGGCTGCGCCCACGGGCTGCACGTCGTGGGTCGAGTGGGTGCACGAGGGGAACAGCCACTACTACGGGCGGGCCAACGTGCAGTGCGCCACCGGCACGTACCGGGTGAAGGCGCAGTGCCGCAACCTGCAGAGCGGGGTGGGGTACGTCGTCTACGGGACGCGCGTGACCGGTGCGCCTTCCGTGGCGACCGTGCAGTGCCACAGCGGGAACGTGGCGGAGAGCGTGCACGCGGTGGCCGAGCCCCCGGCGGCGGGCGTCACCGGCTGCACGTCGTGGATCGAGTGGGTGCACGAGGGGAACAACCACTACTACGGGCGGGCGAAGGCGCAGTGCGACACCGGGCGCTACCGGGCCCAGGCCCAGTGCCGGAACCTCCAGTCGGGTCAGGGCTACGTCGTGACGGGCAGTCGTGTGGTGAGCGCCCCGGACGTGGCGACGGTGCAGTGCCACAGCGGGAACGTCGCGGAGAGCGTGCAGGCGGTGCCCGAGTGACGGGCGCGTGACGAGCGGGAAGGGCGCGGCGGACGCCGCGCCCTTCCCGGGGTGGACGGATGGACGAGACGACGGTGCGGCTGGTCGGGTCCGGTGAGGTCCCGGTGCTGGAGCGGCACCCCGGGGCGTGGGAGCCGGCGTTCCAGGACGCGAACGAGGGTGCGGCCTGCTTCTGGCGCCGGGCCGCCGGCGAGGTCGCGGGGGAGTCCTGGGCCGAGGAGCGGCGTCCGGTACCCGGACGGGACGACGTGCCCCCGGACGTCTGGATCTCCTTTGCCGTGTGAGCGTGTGAGCGTGTGAGCGGTGGGACCCGCCGCCCGGGGCGGCCCCCCGGGGATCTGCTAGCTTAGGTAAGCCTTACCTAAGGAGGGTTCATGGTCCGCTTCCCGGCCCACGACGGACGTCCCAGCAGCGCGGAGCGGCTCCGGTCCGCCGTCGCCGCAGCCGAGTCGCTGAGCCTGACGACGCACAGCGCCGCGTACGACCTGATCGGCATGCACACCGTCGACGGCCGGGGCCGGGTGCATCTCCACGCCCCCGCCGACAGCCCGCTGACCGTCGAGGCGCTGTGTGCCCCGCACGGACTCCTCATCGCCCGGCTGGACTTCACCGACATCGCACCGACACCCGTGCGCGACCGGGTCAGGGCCCGCGTCACGCTCTCGGGCCGGCTGGAGGCCGCCGCCGAGCAGACCGCACCGGACGCGGTGGTGCTGCGGTTCGACACGGTGCGAGCGGAACTGCGTCGGGCGGAGGCCACCGAGGAGATCCGGCCCGACGTGCTCGCACGCGCACGGCCGGACGTGCTCGCCACGCAGGAGGCGCCCATGCTGACGCATCTGCACGAGGACCACCGGGACATCGTCGCGCACCTGGCCGGACTCGCCGGCACAGGGCCCGCGCTTCCGCCGGCACGGGTCCTGCCGTACGCGATCGACCGCTACGGGATCACCCTCCGCGCAGAGGACGGCGACGGGCACACCGACCTTCGTGTCCGCTTCCCCGCGCCGGTGCGCGACGCCTCGGAGGTGCGGGAGCAGATCGACCTCCTGATGCGCAGGCCGGTGACGCCGAGGGCGCGCGCCCGTCGGGCGCCGGGACACGGGCGGCGGCGCCTGGCCCGCTGAGTCCCCGGGAGGGACGGGTGCCCTCGGCCCTCACCCGTCCCTCCCGGCACTGTCACGGCGTCAGGAAGCGGAAACCGGGCCGCGGGTGCATCAGGAAGTCGTGGTGCGAGATGTTCCACGCGTACGCCCCGGCCAGTGCGAAGACCACCCGGTCGCCCGCCCGCAGACCCGGCGCCACCAGTCCCCGGCTGAGCACGTCCTTCGGCGTGCACAGCTGCCCGGCCACGGTGACGCGGTCGCCGCGCACGTGCGGCCGGGGCGGCGGATGCGGCCAGTCGTCCACCGGCAGGACCTCTGCGGGCTGGTCGTGCCCCTTCGTCACCGGCGTCCGCAGGTGATGGGTGCCGCCCCGGACGATCGCGAAGTCCTCGCCCCGGCTGCGCTTCACGTCGAGCACCTCGGTGGCGTACCAGCCGCAGTACGCGGTCAGCGCGCGGCCGGGTTCGATCCGCAGCACCGGCCCGGGGTGGCGCCGTGCCAGCCGGGCCAGTCCCGCGCCGAAGGCCGTCCAGTCGAACCGCTCGAAGGGCCGCGTGTAGTCGACGGCCATCCCGCCGCCGACGGTGACCTCCCGCAACGGCAGTCCGTGGCGGCCGGCGAGAGCCGTCACCCGGCCGAGGATCTCGTCGGTGAGCGCCAGTTGGGCCTCGGCGGACAGACCGCTGGCCAGGTGCACGTGCAGACCGGCCGGCTCCAGGTGGTCCGCGGCGTCGCCCGAGAGGAGCTTCCACGCGTCACCCGCCTCCGACGGGTCCATGCCGAAGGGCGCCGCCCCGCCGCCCATGGCGAGCGCACTGCCCGTCAGCGCCTGCGCGTCGACCGGCAGGTTGAGCCGGAGCAGCACCCGGGGCCGCGCACACCCCGTGCCGCGCCGTTCGGAGGCCGCGCGGGCCAGCAGACGCAGTTCGTGCAGACTCTCCACGTGGAAGCGCTCCACCCCCGCACGCAGTGCCGCGGCGATCTCGGTCGGGGTCTTGCCCGGCCCGCCGAACGCCAGCGGGCTCCGGGGAACCGCCCGGCGCACATGCGCCAGCTCACCGCCCGAGGAGACCTCGAAACCGTCGGTGAACGGAGCCAGCTCCCGCAGGACCGCCGGTTCCGCGTTGGCCTTGGCCGCGTAGTACAGCTCCACCGCCCCGGGCAGCGCGGCCCGGACGGAGGACGCGTGCTCCTGCAGTGCCGCCAGGTCGTAGAGGTAGCAGGGGAGTTCGTCGTCGCGGAGTGCGCGGGCCTGCGCGTGCACGGCGGGGGTGAGAAGAGTCAACGCACGGGTCCCCTCGTCACGTTCCGGTCGGCGAGCGGGGAGGGGAGCCGGACGTAGCCGGCGTCCCGGTCCGCGGCGCGGCGCCAGCGGGTGAGCAGGTTGGCCTTCGCCGGCAGCCGCTCCCCGGCGAGCAGGGAGCGGAGCGCGGGCGGCGCGCCGAGGTCCGCGGCGCAGCGGGCGAGGGTGCCCCCGACCTGCCGCCACAGCCGCGGTTCGGCGTCGGGACGCAGGTCGGCGAGCGCTGCCAGCACCTCCGCCAGGTGGTTGACGAGCAGGCAGTAGACCACCCGGTCCCAGCCCTGCCGGGGCGCGTAGGTCAGTCCCGCCGCGACGTCGCGGTCCAGGCCCGCCAGCGCCGCGTCGTGCCGCCCGGCCACCAGCTTGGTCCCCTCCAGGTCCCGGAAGAGTACGCGGACCGGGGCTCCGTCGGCGTCGACGCAGACGACCACGTTCTGGAGGTGCGGCTCCAGGACGACACCGTGCCGGAAGAACAGCGTCAGCACCGGCGGCACGACGAGGTCCACGTACCGCTCCCACCAGGCGAGCACCGCCGCGGCATCGGCGCCGTCGCCCAGCAGCGCACCGACGCGTCCGGGGCCGGGGGCGTACTCGTCGGCGACGGCCGCGGCGAGCAGCGGTGTGGCACCGGGGGGCAGGTGCGGGCCGATCCCCTCCCGCACGATGACGCCGAGACCCTCCAGCAGGGTGCGGTCGACGCCGCCTCCGGCCGAGGGCAGGGCGATACTGCGGTAGCCGGGCTCGCGGAGCACCGCGGCGCCGGGGTGCCGCAGCGCCAGGTCGTCGAGCACCGGCTCCAGAATCCGGGTGAGGGCCACCGCTCCGGCGAGTTCGTAGGAGGCGTTCTTGCGGACGCAGTTGGTGATGCGCACGTCCAGGCTGAACTTCAGGAAGGACGTGCCGTCGTGGACCGTGCGTACCGAGGCGGTGGGGACGACCGGTTCGGCGCCCGGCCCCAGGTCCCGTACGGAACCGTCGGCCAGGGCGGCGGCGAGGGCGGGCCGGCGCTGCAGCAGCCGGTACTGCCAGGGGTGCGACGGCAGCAGCCGGTACCCGGCGGGGGCCGTGCCGAGGCGGTCCAGCGGGGCGAGGGCGCCGGGCCGGGAGGCGTCCTCGGTGACGAGTTCCTCGCGCACGGCGAGCATCCGCAGCGGGAACCGGGCACCCTCCTCGGGCGCGTACGCCGCCCAGTCCGCCGCGTCGGCGCCGTGCGCCTTGGGGGTGGGATGGAACCGGTGGCCGAAGAGCAGGGACTGCTCGCTCGCCAGGTAGGCCGCGACCGGGTCGCCCGCGTACGGGGGCGTGCGGGGCGGAGGGGCGGGCCGGGCGAGGGCGCTGCGGACGGCGCGGTGGCTCGACGCGACCTGGGACGTGAACTCGTCGTTGCGGGCGCCGGTGAGCAGGGTCAGTTCGGCGTGCACCAGCTCGGCCAGCCGCTCCCAGGAGGTCCGGCCCCAGCCGCGGCCGGTGTGCGCGTCCACGGGCCCGGTGAACCGGTGCGCACCCAGCAGGGACGTGCGGCGCAGCCCGACCCGGAGCAGCACGCCGGACGAGGGCAGCCGCAGCACGAGGCGCCCGTCGGTGACGCGGCAGGCGTCCGGGCCGGCCACCTCGCGCAGCACGCAGTTGAGGAGGGTGTGGGCGACCGCCTCGCCTGCCGTCGGGAGCCGCGCGCCGGCGCGCGCCGGCGAGTGGGCGGTGGTGGGGCCGTTCACGAACGGTTCACGCCTTCCGCAACAGGTAGTTGGGTCCGGTGGTGTAGTGCTTGTTGATGTCGGCGGCGCCGGAGCGCGCCTTCGTCAGGAGCGTGCCCGCCGTCACCATCGCCTTGACCGGCAGTTCCGGGGCGTGCAGGAGCCTGGCGCGCAGCACGCCCGCGGCGTCGCGGTCCCGTACGGACAGCCGGTCCACGGCCTCGGTGAGCCGGGTCCTCACCAGGTCGGTCAGCGCCCGTCGCGGCCGGTTGTGCTCGGTGCCCGGGGCGAACGCCCACGCGCCGGCGCACAGGTGGACGGTGACGGTGGTGAAGAGGTCCGCCAGGGCGCCGTCGTCGCTGACGAGGAGGCGCGGGTCGTCGAAAACGGGCAGGCGGGCGGCGTCCTCGTCGCCGAGTGCGCTCAGCAGCCGGTCGGGGCGGATGCGCGGCCCGTCGTTGTCCTTGAACAGCAGCCGCGTGCCTCCGCGCGGGCCGCCGAGGACGAGGGAGACGTTCTGCGGGTGGGACTCGAGCGCGACGCCGTAGCCGAAGAGCGTGACTCCCCAGTCGAGCAGCAGGGTGAGCAGCGCGTCGAGGAGTGCGGTGACGTCCCCGCCGTGGAAGCGGTCGGCGAGGGAGTCGAGCACCCGGCGGCCGTCGGGTGCCGGGGCCGCGAGCGCGGCCAGCGGGACGACGACCTCGTCGCCGCCGAGCGGTGGCTGGCGCCGGATCAGCACGGTCAGCAGTTCGTGCCCGGCCGACGCGTACTGCGACTCGTCGGCGAGGAGGATCCGGTCGTGGAAGCGCGGTTCGCGCCGCACCACGCGGGCCAGCAGGCGCCGGCAGGCGGCCCCGTCCCGGAGAGTGCCCGGGCGCAGCGTGCGGCGGTTGAGCAGGCCGAGCGTCGAGGTGGGCAACGGCAGCTTCACATGGGTGCCGGGGTGGCCGGTGAGGGCGACGGTCCGCATCGAGAGGGTGGGCACGACGGGGAGGTGTTCTGCTTCCAGGACGGCGGCCCGCCCGCTCAGCCCGGTGGCGTCCAGGGCCTCCCGCAGCGCCGGGCCGACGGCGAGCGGATGCACCGGCAGCAGCACATGGGTGCGCCGCCACGCCCTCGGCACCGCCGCGGCGAGCGGCGCCAGGTCCGCCTCGTCCGGCGTGAACAGGCTCGTGCGACCCGCGCCGAAGGCGGCCTCCGAGCCGTCGTCCGGGTGGCGGTGTCCGGGGGCGGCGGAGCGCACGACGTCCTCGGCGGGCAGAGCGAGCCACCGGAGCCGGAAGCGGCGGTGGAACTCGGGCGCCCAGGCCAGCAGATGCTGCTCGGTCAGCCCCACGCGGGCCCGCGAGGCGGGGTACACCGGATGGTCCGCACGGGCCGCGAGGGCGTCGAAGGCGAGGGAGGCCGCGTGGCCCTGCCAGCGGGCGGGGTCGGGGCCGTACCGGTCGGCGAGCCGCGCGTGCAGCTCCTGCCGTGTCGCCGCGTGCAGCCGGCGGGCCAGCAGGTCCGCGCGGCACTCGGCGGCGAAGGCGTCGAAACCGGGACGGTCCTCGGGGGCGGCGAGTTCGGCCAGCGCGTCGAGGACGTCGTCGACCGTGGTCAGGAAGGAGCCCTCGGGCTCCCGGCGCAGCAGCGGCAGCCGGGCCGCCAGGGCGGACTGGAAGCCGTCGTCCCGTACCGGCAGGAGCAGCGCCCGGCCGGGGCCGGCCGGCAGCCGGAGCCAGCGGCCGTCGTCGGCGTCGACCCGGGCCGACCGGGAGCGCAGCCCGACGACGTCCTCCCGCAGCAGCGCGCTGAGGACGCGTGCCAGCAGTTCGCGTTCCGCCGCGCAGGTGCCGTTCGGCGCCGGGCCCGTGCCGCCGGTGGCGTCCGGGAGACCCGGGAGACCCGGAGGAGGGGCCGCCGTGCAGCCGCCGGTTCCGGGGCGGCGGTCGGGATCGGCGGACCGGCCCGTCGCGGGCCCCGGCCCGGCGGTCACTCGGTGATCTCCCACCGGTGGGAGGACAGGAAGCGGTCCGCCGCCCGGTCCACGGACGGCTGGTCGGGGCCGAGGGTGCGCAGTATCCCCAGGTAGTCCCGGTTGGTGTGGTGGAGGTCGTGACGTTCGCCGGTCGGGCGCAGCGGACGGTAGGCCAGCCGCAGTCCGGCGGTGTTCTCGTCCACCGCCGCGGGCGCGGACGTCAGCACGCCGGCGCGTTCGGCGCACACGTAGTCGATCCGGGCTGCCGCGCCGTCGTTCGGTCGCAGCCCGTCGGACAGCGGTGCCCCGAGGTGCAGTTCGAGGACGCGCTCGAAGAGCGGGACGCCGAGCAGCTCTGCCAGCAGCAGGTCACCGTGGTCCCCGACCGCCCGGTAGTTGACCTCGATGATCCTCGCCCGTCCCTCGTGGACCACGAACTCGGTGTGGCAGGCGCCCAGGCCGACGCCGAGGGAGCGGAGCTGGGAGAGCACGGCGCCGGTCACCGGCTCCGGGTGGCGGGGGACGTAGGTCATGCGCCGTTCGACGAAATGGGGCGGCGGGGACAGTAGGGTGCAAAAGCCCCCCAGTGGCCGCAGGTCGTCGGCGTCCCCGACCGTCTCCAGCGTGTACAGCGTGCCCGGCAGGTACTCCTCCACCACCAGGGCGGCGCCGGGGCGCCGAGCGCGTATCTCCTCGCAGCGCCGCGCCAGTCCGGCGGCGTCCTCGGCGAGGTACACGTCCTCGCTGGCCACGCCCTCACGCGGTTTCACCACGCACGGGTACGGCACCTCCAGCGTCCGCAGCCGCGCGGCGACGGCGTCGTCCGGCGCGATCTCGGCGGACCACACGGTGTCCGCGCCGGACGCCGCGAGATGCCTGCGCATCTCGGCCTTGTCCTTCGTGCGCAGCGCGGCACGCCAGTCCTTCGCGGGGAGCCCGAAGTAGGACGCGGCCAGCGCGGCCTGCGTCTGCAGGTGGTCGCTGTTGGTGAAGACCGCGTCGGGGGCACGGTGGGCCGAGATCCGCCCGATCACCGCGCGGGCGTCCCCGACGTCGCAGCGGAGCACCTCGACACCGTCCCACCGCACCTCGTCCTCCGGCTCCTCGCCCGGTGCGGAGTCCGCCGGCCCGCGGACCGCAGTGCCGGTGCCGTGCTCCCGGTAGGCGTCCGGGCGGTCGGTGAGCAGGGTGAGCCGAAGTCCGAGTCGCCGGGCGGCCGGAAGGAAGCCCCGGCCGACCGAGTCGGTCGGCTTCATGGCAAGCAGATACACCTGCACGTCAGGTCCCTTCCGGCACGTCACGGGAGTCAGCCGAGCTTAAGTTAGGCAACCCTTAAGGCGCCAACCGGCCGTGTTGTCGGCAGAGTTGGGGGAGGGGTGGCCGGGGGAGCGGTCGTCCCCTCCGGTCCGCCCGCTCTCCCGCCCGGCCGGGCCCGTGCGTCCCGGGGGCGGGCGCCCGGCGGGGAGGAAGAGGCGTACGGGCGAGGGCGTCGGCTCCACGCGTCGCGCGCCGACCCCGACTTGCCACACCTCCGAACTGCTGATTAGGTTAGCCTTACCTAGTCTGATGGATCGGGGGGAGACGCATGTCAGCCCGGGATACGGGAGTCGCGGGCTCGGTGGCCTTCGTCACCGGCGCGGCCAGGGGAATCGGCGCCGCGGTGGTCGAGGAACTGGTGCGCGAGGGTGCGACCGTCGCCGCCGTCGACGTGGACGCCGAAGGACTGTCGTCCCTCGCGGAGCGTTCACGGGGACGGGTCGTCCCGTTCACCGCCGACGTGGCCGACGCCGCCGCGATCGCCGAGGTCGTCGACCGGGCGGAGCGGGACCTCGGACCGGTCGGCATCGGGGTGTCCGTCGCCGGCGTCCTGCGGCCGGGCCCGCTGTGCGAGACCACCGACGAGGACTGGGCGGACACCTTCTCCGTGAACACCACCGGGGTGTTCCACGTGCTGCGCGAACTGGGCCGCAGGATGACGCCGCGCGGCCGCGGGTCGCTGGTGACCGTCACCTCCAACGCCGGCGGCGTGCCGCGCGCGGGCATGGGTGCGTACGCCGCGTCCAAGGCCGCGTCCACGATGCTGACCCGCTGCCTGGGGCTCGAACTGGCCGCCCACGGCATCCGCTGCAACGTGGTCTCGCCCGGCTCCACCGACACCCTGATGCAGCGTCAGCTGTGGACCTGCGAGGACGACCTCGACCGGGTCATCGCCGGCAGTCCCGAGCAGTACCGCGTCGGCATCCCGCTCGGCCGTATCGCCTCGCCGGCCGACATCGCCGACGCCGTCCTGTTCCTCGTCTCCGACCACGCCAGGCACATCACGATGCAGAACCTGTTCGTCGACGGCGGCGCGACGCTGCGCGCCTGAGAAAGGAAATCGCTGACGTGTCCATACCCCCGCTGGTGCGCCCCAGGCCCGTGCACCGGGCCGCCGACCTCCTGTCCGCGTACCTGCCCGGCTCGTTCTACTTCTCCTCGGCCCGAGGGGCGCTGCTCGCCGACGGCGTGCACTCCTGGGTGCGGCCGGGGAGCGGCGCACGCGTCATGGCCGCGGCCGAGGCGCTCGAGGCCGCCGCCACGGCGGGTGTCGCCGAGCCCGTGGTCGCGGGAGCGGTCAGGTTCCGCCCGGAGGGGGAGAGCGGCCTGTTCGTCCCCTCGGTCGTGCGGCGCTCGGGCGCACCGGCTGCGGTACGCGCCCCGGAGGCGGAGCCCGGAACGGCATGGACGGTCACGCCCCGCCCCGAACCCGCCCGTTACGCCGACGGCGTGCGCCGCGCGCTGGAACTCATCGGCGACGGCGAACTGCGCAAGGTCGTACTGGCCCGCTCCCTGGAACTGACCGCCGAGGCCCCCGTCTGGGTCCCCGCGCTGCTGGCCCGGCTGGTGCGGGCGGACCCGGCCGCCTACGCCTTCGCCGTCGACGTCACGGCCCCGGGCGACTGGGCCCCCCGTACGCTCGTCGGCGCGAGCCCGGAACTCCTGGTGTCCCGCCGGGGTGCGACCGTCGTGGCCAATCCGCTGGCCGGATCGGCGCCCCGGTCGGGCGACGACGCGGTCGACCGCGAACGGATCGCGCGGCTTCGCGACTCGGCCAAGGACCTCGGCGAGCACGCCCACACCGCCGCCCAGGTCGCCGAGGTGCTCGGCCGGTTCTGCGTCGACCTCGACGTACCGGAACGCCCCGAGGTGATCGGGACGCCGACCATGTGGCACCTGTCCACGCGGATCACCGGGCGGCTCAAGGACCCGGCCGATCCCGCCTGCTCGTCGCTGGGCCTGGCCGAAGCGCTGCACCCGACGCCCGCCGTCTGCGGCGTGCCCGGGCCCCGGGCGCTCAGGGCCATCGCGGACCTGGAACCGGAGGAGCGCGGCTACTTCGCGGGACTGGTCGGCTGGACCGGCCTGGACGGCGACGGCGAGTGGGCGGTGACGATCCGCAGCGCCGAGGTGTGCGACCGGACGGTTCGCCTCTCGGCCGGCGCCGGGATCGTCGCCGGCTCGGACCCGGACGCCGAACTGGCCGAGACCGGAGCGAAGTTCCGTACGCTGCTGCGTGCACTCGGACTGGAGGACGTCGCGTGACCGTGGACCACGTGCCCTGGCCGCCGGAGGTGGCCGCGCGGTACCGCGCGGCCGGACACTGGCGCGGGCAGACCTTCGGCGCCCTGCTGACGTCGCTGGCCGGCACGTACGCCGACCGCACCGCAGTCGTGGGCGGGGACAGCCGCTGGACCTTCGCCGAACTGGACGAGCGGGCCCACCGGATCGCGGCCGGTCTGCTGGCGGAAGGACTCCGGCCCGGCGACCGCGTCGTGCTGCAGCTCCCCAACATCCCGGAGTTCCTGCCGGTGGTGTTCGGTATGTGGCGGGCGGGCCTGCTGCCCGTGTTCGCCCTCCCCGCACACCGGGAGAGCGAGCTGCGGCACTTCGCGTCCCACAGCGAGGCGGCCGCCCTCGTCACCGTCGGCACCCACGACCGGCACGACCACGCGGCGACCGCACGGGCCGTCGCCGCCGAAGTGGGCTCCGTGCGGCGGGTGCTGGAGGTCGGGTCGGACGCGTTCGCCGACCTGGCCGCGACCGCGCCGCGCGAACTGCCCGACCCCGACCCGGAGGGCGTGGCCTTCCTGCAGCTGTCGGGCGGCAGCACCGGGCTGCCGAAGCTGATCCCCCGCACCCACGACGACTACCTGTACAGCGTGCGGGAGAGCGCCCGGATCTGCGGGCTGCGCCCGGACAGCGTCCACCTGGCGACCCTGCCCGTGTCGCACAACTACCCGCTGAGCTCGCCCGGGGTGCTGGGCGCGCTGTACGCGGGAGCCGCCACCGTCATGGCGCCGCGTCCGGACGCGGACACCGCGTTCCGGCTGATCGAGTCCGAGCGGGTCACGATCACCGGCGTCGTGCCGCCGCTGGCCGCCGCCTGGGTGCAGGCCGCCGCGCGCACCGAACGCGACCTGTCCTCCCTGGAGGTGCTGCTGGTGGGCGGCGCCAAGTGCGGCCGCGAGCTCGCCGAACGCATCGGCCCCGCACTGGGCTGCCGGCTCCAGCAGGTCTTCGGCATGGCCGAGGGGCTGGTCTGCTACACCCGGCTGGACGACCCCGAGGAGACCGTGCTCGGCACGCAGGGGCTCCCCATCTCGCCGGACGACGAGATCCGCGTGGTCGACCCCGACACCGACGCCGACGTCGCGCCGGGGGAGGAGGGCGCGCTGTTGACCCGGGGCCCGTACACCATCCGCGGCTACTACCGGGCCGAGGAGCACAACGCCACCGCGTTCACCGCGGACGGCTTCTACCGGACCGGCGACCTGGTGCGCCGCACCCCCACCGGAGCGCTGGAGGTCGTGGGCCGGGCCAAGGAGCAGATCAACCGGGGCGGTGAGAAGATCGCCGCGGCGGAGGTCGAGAACCACCTCATGGCCCACCCGGACGTGCTCGACGCCGCGGTGGTCGCGGTGCCCGACCCGTACCTGGGCGAACGGACCTGCGCCTACGTGGTGCCCGCCGCCGGGGCCTCGCCGGCCGGACGCGACCTGCGCGCGTTCGTGCGCGACCGGGGCGTGGCCGCGTTCAAGGTGCCGGATCTGGTCCAGGTGGTGGAGGACTTCCCGGTGACCGGGGTCGGCAAGACGAGCAAGCGCGAGCTGAGGGCGGCACTGGCCGCGCTCGCGCGGAAGGAGTGACGAGCGTGTCCCTACCCGAGATCAGGCCCTATCCGCTGCCCCGGGCCGACGAACTGCCCGAGGGGCGGGTCGGATGGCGGCCCGACCGGACACGCGCGGCGCTGCTGGTCCACGACATGCAGCGGTACTTCCTGGCGCCGTACGCGGGCGCGCCGGTGCCCGAGATGACGGCGAACATCGCCCGCCTCGCCGAGTCCGCCCGCGCGCAGGGCGTGCCGGTGTTCTACACCGCGCAGCCCGGCCGGCAGGACCCCGCGGACCGGGGACTGCTCACCGAGTTCTGGGGCCAGGGCATCGGCGCGGTCATCGACTCCGACCCGCGCGCGGCCGACATCGTCGACGCGCTCGCGCCGGGCGAGGACGACGAGGTGCTGGTCAAGTGGCGCTACAGCGCCTTCCAGCGCAGCGCGTTCGCCGACCGGCTGGCCGAACTGGGCCGCGACCAGCTGCTGATCACCGGCATCTACGCGCACATCGGTCTGCAGTCCACCGCGGTGGAGGCGTTCATGCGCGACGTCCAGCCGTTCCTGGTGGCCGACGCGGTGGCCGACTTCTCGCGCGCACGCCACGACGAGACCTGCGCCTACGTCGCCCAGCGCTGCGGCGTCGTGACCACCACCGCCGACGCGCTGGCCGCGCTGTCGGCACCGATCCCGGCAGGAGCCGCCCGATGAACCAGACCCTGACCCCCGACCGGGTCCGCGCCGACGTCGCGGAGCTGCTGGACTGCGAGCCCGCCGCGATCGCGCCCGACCAGGACCTGATCGACCTCGGCCTGGACTCGATGCGGATCATGACGCTGGTCGAGCGCTGGCGCGCCGGGGGCGCGTCCACGCTGGAGTTCCCCGACCTCGCCGAGCGGCCCGAACTCGGCCACTGGACGGCGCTGCTGACGGGTGGGCCGGAATGAGTCTCGTCGACGACAGGCAGCGCCACCTGGAACGCATCGCCGAGGTCCGCGAGGGGCGCTCCGCCGCGAAAGTGGGCTACCCGATCGGTATCCGCAGGACCGAGGTCGTCCGCACCGTCGCGGTGGGGACGGGTCTGCTGCGGGTGACCCTCGGCGGCGAGGGCACCGACGGGTTCGAGGCGCACGCGCCGGACGAGCACGTGAAGCTGATCTTCCCGGAGCCGGACGGCTCGCTGCGGCTGCCCGAGCCGAACGGGACCATGCTGCGCTGGCCGCGGCCGATGCCCACCGCGCGGGAGTACACGGTGCGCCGTTACGACCCGGCCGCGCGGGAGATCGACATCGACGTCGCGCTGCACGAGGGCGGTCTCGCGTCCGGGTGGGCGCGCACCGCTCGCCCGGGTGACGTGCTGCACGTCGCGGGTCCGCCCGGCGGCCTGATCGTCCCGCACGCGTACGACCGGTATCTGATGGCGGGTGACCTGACCGCCCTGCCGGCGATCGCCCGGCGGCTCGAGGAGCTGCCGCGCAGCGCGCGGGGGTGGGCGTTCGTCGAAGTCGCCGACGCGGCGGAGGAGATCGAGCTGTCCGCGCCCGACGGCGTCGAGGTGCACTGGCTGTACCGCGGGGATCGTCCGGCCGGCTCCGACGACGCCCTCGAACGCGCCGTCACCGGGGTGTCCCCGCCCGAGGGGGAGCGGCTGTACGTCTGGGTCGCCGGCGAAGCCGGGCAGATCAAGCCGCTGCGCCGCTGGGTCCGCGACACGCTGAAGCTGGACCGGGCCGACTACGACATCACCGGCTACTGGAAGCGCGGCGTCGCGGCCTTCGACGAGGACCACTGACTGACGGCACGCCACACCGGCGGGCGCACTACCTCACACCCCTGCCCCGTCGTGCTGCCCCGATCCGGCACGATAAGGTGAGCCTTACCTAAGCCACTGGCTGAACCCACTGAACCACGAAGGAACTTCGCATGGCGATACGCAGATCCTCCGCCCTCGTCGGCGCCCTCGCTCTGGCCGTCGCCCTGACCGGCTGCGGCACGTCCGAGGCCGGGACGGACAAGGACGGCAAGGCGGAGACCCGGGCGTTCAAGGCCGACAACGGCAAGATCACCATCCCCGCCGACCCGCAGCGCGTGGTGGCCACCGGATACGCCGTGCCCGCCCTCATCGAGGCCGACGCACCGCTGGTCGGCATCTCGTCCTGGAAGCGCGGCGTCCCGATGATGGACGACGAGACGCTCGCCCGCTACAAGAAGCTCACCAAGGTCGCCGGCGAGCAGGCGGCCGAGACCAACTACGAGGCCATCGCCGAGGCCGAGCCCGACCTGATCGTCATCGGTGTTCCCGCCCCCGTCCTCGGCGACATCGACGTCGAGCGGCTGGAGTCCATCGCCCCCGTCGTCGCGATCGGCCCCACCGTGCCGTCCGCCTGGCGCGAGCTCTCCCACAAGCAGTCCGACGCTGCCGGTGCCCTCGAGCGGTTCGACGCGGCGAAGGCCGAGTACGAGGCCGAAGCCGAGAAGCTGAGCGAGAAGTACAAGGACGTGCTCCCGCAGCTGAAGATGGGCCACGTCGGCGCGTACGGCGAGGTCGCCAAGGGCACCTTCCACCGCGAGTTCAGCGGTTCGTGGGGTCCCAACATCGTCGAGGACATGGGCGCGACGTACTACGGCGAGGTCAAGGAGCCCGGCCCGGGCTCGGCTTCGGTCAGCGAGTACCCCTCGATCGAGGAGATCCCGGACTCCCTGGGCGACGCGGACGCCCTCACCTACTCCGTCAACGCCGACGGCAGCGTGCCCGAGTCGGTGCAGTACGTCATGGACTCCCCGCTGTGGAAGAACCTGCCCGCCGTGAAGGCCGGGAAGACCTTCCCGATCCGCTACACGGAGGCCGCGACCTACGGGCAGGCCATGCAGACCCTCGACGCGGCCGACAAGGCGTTCGCGCCGCTGCTGGATCAGTGACGGCAGCCGCTCCCGCGACGAAGACCGCGAGCACCGGGGAGACCGTCGCGCGCGTCGGTCTCCTCGTCGGCGGGCTCGCACTCCTGACCGTGGTCGCCGTGCTCAGCTTCGGAGTCGGCGCCCGCTCCGTCGCGCCGACCGAGGTCCTGCAAGCCCTCCTGGACTACCAGGGCACCGACGACCACGTGGTCGTACGGGACGTCCGGGCGCCACGCGCGCTGCTGGCCGTCGCCGTCGGCGCCGCACTGGCCGTCGCGGGCGCGCTCATCCAGACCCTGGCCCGCAACCCGCTGGCCGAACCCGGCGTCCTCGGCGTCACCGCGGGCGCCGGGTTCGCCATCACCCTCGGGTCGGCGCTCGGCGTTGCCGCCGGGCCCGCCGGTGAACTCGCCCTCGCGGTCCTCGGATCGGTGGCCGCGGCACTGCTGGTCGCCGCAGTCGGCCGGCGGTCACCGCTGCGCCTGGTGCTCGCCGGCGTGGCACTGACCGCCGTCCTCACCGGCATCGCCCTCGGCATGCGGCTGATGTTCCCGGACGTCTTCGACGTCTACCGGTTCTGGTCGGTGGGGTCGCTGGCGGCCCGCGAACAGGCGCCGCTGCTCCTGCCGCTGGCCGCGATCGCCGGGTCCCTGCTGGGGGCGCTGGTGATCAGCCGCGCCCTCAACGCGCTGGCCCTGGGCGAGACCGTGGCCCACACGCTCGGCGCCGGCGTCGCCCGCCTGCGCTCCAGCACGCTGGTGCTCATCGTCGTGCTCTCCGGCGCCGCGACCGCGGTGGCCGGGCCGATCCTGTTCGTCGGGCTCATCGTGCCGCACCTGGTCCGCAAGCCCTCGGCGGGTTCGGTGCCCTGGCTCCTGGGCTACTCGATGATCCTCGGACCGATCCTGCTGCTGCTCGCCGACATGGGGTCGCGGGTGCTGCTGCCCACCGGCGAGGTGCCGGTGGCCATCGTGACCGCGTTCCTCGGAGGACCCATGCTGATCTGGGCGGTCCGGCGCCACGGGGCGGGGACGCTGTGACCGCACTCGGAATCCGGCTCGAACCCCGCTTCGCCACGGTCGTCGCGGCCCTCGTCGCCGGCACGCTCGGACTCGCCCTGCTCGGGCTCTGCCACGGCGCCTCCTGGAGCTCCCCCGCCGAGGTGTTCGCCGCCCTGGCCGGCACGGAGCCGTCCGTGGTGATCGTGGAGTGGCGGCTCTCGCGCGTCACCGCCGCCGTGGTGTTCGGCCTCGCGCTCGGCGTGGCCGGCGCGCTCTTCCAGAACCTCACCCGCAACCCGCTGGGCAGCCCCGACGTGATCGGGCTCGACGCGGGCGCCTACACCGGCGCGCTCGTCGCCCTCACCGTGCTGTCGGGCACCTCGTCCCAGCTGGCGGCCGGTTCGGTGCTCGGAGGACTGATCGTCGCCGCGGTGATCTATCTGCTGTCCTTCGACCGCGGCTTCTCCGGCCTGCGGCTCGTGGTGATCGGCATCGGCGTCAACGCCATGGTCACCGCCGTCAACTCCTGGATCGTGCTGCGCGCCGAACTCGAGGTCGCCATCGCGGCCGTCGGCTGGAGCGCCGGCTCCCTCAACGGGGTGGGCTGGTCCGACCTGTGGATCCCCTTCGCCGTCATCGGCGTGCTGCTGGCCCTGATCACCGCAGGGGCGCACGCCGTGCACCAGGCCGCCCTCGGCGACTCCGTCGCCGTGACCACCGGCGTCCGGCTCGACCGCCTGCGGCTGCTCATGGTCTTCGTCGGCGTCGGCTGCACGGCGACGGTCACCTCCGTCGCCGGACCCATCGCCTTCATCGCCCTGGCCGCACCGCAGATCGGCCGCCGGCTCGCCGGCTCGCCCGGGGTGCCGTTGCTTCCCGCCGCGCTCACCGGCGCGGTGCTGCTGCTGGGAGCCGACCTGGTCGCCCAGGTGCTGCTGGCACCCGTCTCGCTGCCGGTCGGCGTGGTGAGCACCGCGATCGGCGGGGGCTACCTGATCTGGCTGCTGACCAAGGAGGTGAGGCGCGCATGACCGCACGCCTGACGGCGCGGGACATCACCCTGCGCTACGGAGAGCGGGTGGTCTCCACCCGTCTGACCCTGGACGTCCCCGACGCCGCGTTCACCGCCATCGTGGGCCCCAACGCCTGCGGCAAGTCGACCCTGCTCCGCGCGCTGGTCAGGCTGCTGCAGCCCGCCGACGGACAAGTGACGTTCGACGGGCGCGAGGTCGGCGACTATCCCGGCAAGGCGCTGGCCAAGCAGCTCGGCTTCCTCCCCCAGGACCCGCTGGCACCCGACGACATCAAGGTCCGTCAGCTCGTGGGCCGCGGACGGTTTCCCCACCAGGGGCTTCTGGCCCTGTGGTCGGCTCAGGACGAGCAGGCCGTCACCCGGGCCATGGCCGCCTCCGGGGTCTCCGAGCTGGCCGACCGCCCGGTGCAGGAGCTGTCCGGAGGACAGCGCCAGCGGGTCTGGATGGCGATGGTGCTCGCCCAGCAGACCCCCTACCTGCTGCTCGACGAACCGACGTCCTTCCTCGACATCACGCACCAGTACCAGCTGCTCGGCCTGCTGGCCGGACTGCGCGACGAGGGCCGCACCGTGATCGCCGTCCTCCACGACATCAACCAGGCGTGCCGGTTCGCCGACCACCTGATCGCCCTGCGCGACGGCCGCGTCGTCGCCGAGGGCGACCCCTCACAGATCGTGGACAGCGCGCTGATCAAAGAAGTCTTCGACCTGCCGAGCATCATCGTCCCCGACCCGGTGACGGACACGCCGATGGTCGTCCCCACCCTCCAAGGAGACTGAGTTGAGCGCCTCACCCGTGTCCCCGGACGGGCTGCTCGCCCTGACCAGCGCCCAGACCGGGATCTGGAACGCGCAGCGTCTGGAGCCCGACTCGCCCTTCTACCTCGTCGGCGACGTGGTGGAGATAGCGGGCACCGAGCCGGTCGACGTGGACGCGCTGGTCGAAGCCGTCCGGGCCACCACCGAGGAGGCCGAGAGCCTGCGGCTGCGGTTCCACGACACCCCGGACGGGCCGCGGCAGACGATCGACGACACGCCCGTCGAGCCGCCCGAGGTCGTCGACGTCCAAGCGGCGGCCGACCCGTCCGCCGCCGCCCACGCCCTGGTCGAAGCCGAACGGGCCCGGGCCGGTGAGGCGTGCCGGGAGATGGTGGACCGGCCGCTGTACGCGCGCACCGTCATCCGCCTGTCCGACCGGGAGGTCTGGTACACCCAGCTCGGCCACCACCTGGTCTTCGACGGCTACAGCGCCGCGATGCTGGCCCGCCGCACCGCCGCCCGCTACACCGCGCTGGTGCGCGGGACCGAGGCGCCCAAGAGCCCCTTCGGCTCGTTCGCCGACATCGTCGCGGGCGACCGTGCCTACCGCGACGGCGAGCGGTTCGCCGAGGACCGCGCCTACTGGGTCGACCGCTTCACCCCGCTGCCCGACCTCGGCGACACCGGCAGCGCCGCCGGACCACCCGACCGCACCCTGACCGCCCGCGCCGTCGTCACGCCCGACGGGACGGCACGACTGCGCGCGTACGCCGAACGCGAGGGCGTCACCTGGGGCGAGGCGCTCATCGCCTGCTACGCCGCCTTCCTCCACCGCATGCTGGGCCACACCGACGTGGTGTTCGCCCTCCCGCTGATGTGCCGCGCCGGCTCCGCCGAACTGCGCACCCCCGCCATGGCCGTGAACGTACTGCCGCTGCGGACGACCGTCCGCGGCGGGGACGACCTCGGTGCCCTCGGCCGGCGCGTCGCCGCCGCCATGCGCGAGATGCGCGAGCACCAGCGCTACCGGGGCGAGGACCTGCCCCGCGACCTCGGCGCCCCCGGCGCGGGCGCGCTGCTGCACGGACGCGGCATCAACCTCAAGGCCTTCGACCTGGCGATCGACTTCGCCGGCGCCACCGGAGTGATGCGCAACGTCGCGGGCGGCCCGCCCGAGGACATGGGCCTGAGCGTCCTCCCCACGCGTGACGGCGGCCTGCTGCTCGGCTTCGAGGTCGACGCCCGCACCAACGACCAGGCCACCGTCGACGGCAAGCTGACCGGCCTGCGGGCCCTGCTGGCCGGGCTGACCGACGGCCTGCCCGTGGGACGCATCCCCCTCACCGGCGAGGGCGGGCGGCTGCCGGCCGACTGGACCCCGCCCGCCCTGCCCGGCACACCGCTCGACGTGCCCGCCGCGTTCGACGCGATGGCCGCCGCCCGGCCCGGGGACACCGCCCTGGTCTGCGGGGAGGACCGGCTGTCCGCCGGCGAACTGGCCGCCCGGGTGCACCGGCTGGCCCGCGCCCTGCGCGCCCGCGGCATCGGTCCCGACGACCTCGTGGCCCTGGCCCTGCCCCGCTCCGCCGACCTGGTGGTCGCCCTGCTCGCGGTGCTCGACGCGGGCGCCGCGTTCCAGCCCCTGGACGTCACGCACCCCCGCGAACGGCTGCGTGAACTCGTCGCCGACACGAGCCCCGCGCTGGTCCTGACGGACGGCACGATCGACGGCCTGCCCTGGTGCACGCTGCTCGACGAGGCGGCCGCACTGTCCGGCGCGCCGCTGCACGACGGCGACCTGGCCGCGCCCCGGCACCCCGACCACCTCGCCTACGTCATCCACACCTCCGGATCGACCGGACGCCCCAAGGGCGTGCTCGTCCGCACCGGCGGCCTCGCCGCGCTGCTGCACCACCAGCGGGCCACCGTCGTCGCCGAGGCCGAACGGGACGCGGGCCGGCGCCTGCGCGTCGCCCACACCTACTCGTTCGCCTTCGACTCCGCATGCGACCACCTGGTGTGGCTGCTGTGCGGGCACGAACTGCACGTCTACGACGCGGAGACCGCCCGCGACGCCGACGCCCTCCTCGCCGCGTACGCCCGCGACGGCATCGACGTCGTGGACACCACACCGTCCATGGCCGTGCCGCTCCTCGACGGCGGCCTGCTGGACCTGCGGCCGACGCTGCTGGTCCTGGGCGGCGAGGCCACACCCCCCGCCCTGTGGCGCCGGGTCGCCGAAGCGGGCGTCACCGCCCGCAACATGTACGGCCCGACCGAGGCGACGGTCGACGGCACCACCGCGAGGATCACCGGCGAGGAACCGACGATCGGACGGCCGCTCGCGGGCACCCGCGCCTACGTCCTGGACAACGCGCTCCAGCCGGTGCCGCACGGCACCGCGGGCGAGCTCTACCTCGCCGGCCCGCACCTGGCCCGCGGCTATCTCGGCATGCCCGGCGCGACCGCCGACCGGTTCGTCGCCGACCCGTACGGCACCCCCGGCGACCGGATGTACCGCACCGGCGACACGGCCCGCTGGGTGCCCGGACGCGGTCTGGAGTACCTCGGCCGCGGCGACGGGCAGGTCAAGGTCCGCGGCCACCGGGTGGAGATCGGCGAGGTCGAGGCCGCGCTCGGCGCGGTGCCCTCCGTCACGGCGGCGGCCGCCGCCGTCCGGTCCGCACGCCTGGTCGGCTGGGTCGTCTCCTCCTCCGCCACGCCGGAGACCGTCCGCGCCCACCTCGCCGCGCGCCTGCCCGAGCACCTGGTGCCCGCCGCCGTGGTCGTGCTCGACGCTCTGCCGGTCACCCCCAACGGCAAGCTCGACCGCGCCGCCCTGCCCGCACCCGCGGCCACCACCGGCGGAAGGGCGCCGAGCACCGAGCCCGAACGGCAGCTGTGCGCCGTCCTCGCCGAGGTGTTCGAGGCCGAACAGGTCGGTGTCGACGACGACTTCTTCTCCCTCGGCGGCGACAGCATCACCGCCATCACCGTCAGCAGCAGGCTCCGCGCCCGCGGCCTCCAGCTGCGCCCGCGCGACCTGCTGGCGAACCGCAGCTTCGCCGCCCTGGCCGCCTCCGCCACGCCCGTGCAGGACACCCCGGAGCCCGCCGACGAACCGACCGGCCCGGTCCCCGCGCCGCCGATCGTCCGCGCACTCCTCGACCCGCACCCCGACGTGGACGTCGTCGCCGGCTACGCCCAGTGGACCGCCCTCCGTGTCGACGGACTCGCCCACGACGCGCTGGCCTCGGGCGTCCGGGCCGTGCTCGACCACCACGACGCACTGCGCCTGCGGGCCGGCGACGGACTCGACGTCCTCCCCGCCGGCTCCGTCCCGGCCGTCGTCCGTGAGGTCCACGACCAGGACGTCGCGGCGCTGGCACGCGACCTGGCCGCCGAACTCGACCCGCGCACGGGCGACCTGCTGCGCGTCACCCTCGTACGGACCGGCGAGGGCGTCCCGGACCGGCTGGTCGTCGTCGTCCACCACCTCGCCATGGACGGCGTGTCCTGGCGCATCCTGCTGCCCGACCTCCACACGGCCTGCACCGGCGGCACCCTCGCCCCGGCCGGCACGTCGTGGCGGCGGCACGCCACGGCCCTCGCCGAGCAGGGGGAGTCCGGCGCCCGCCGGGACGAACTGCCCTACTGGCGGGCCGCGCTGGAGAGCGCCCCGCGCCTCGGTGCCCGCCCCCTGGACCAGACCCGCGACACCGTCGCCACCGCGCGCCGTTCGGTCACCGTCGCCTCCCCGGAGGTCACCGAAGCCCTGCTGACCACCCTCCCCGCCGCCTACCGCGCCGGCGTCGACGAGGTGCTGCTCGCCGCACTCGTCCTCGCCCTCCGCGACCTCGGCCCGACCGGCGAGGCCACCACCGTCACCATGGAGGGCCACGGCCGCGAACACCTCGACCTGTCCCGCACCGTCGGCTGGTTCACCAGCGAGTATCCGCTGCGCGTCCCCGCCTCCGGCGGCACCGGCCAGGTGCTGCGCGCCGCCAAGGAGGCCAAGCGCGGCGTCCCCGACGCGGGCGTCGGCTACGGCGTCCTGCGCCACCTCGACCCGTCGGCCGGGCCCGAACTGGCCGCCGCACCGCCCCCGGACGTCCTGCTCAACTACCTCGGCCGGTTCTCCGACGCGCCCGCACCCGGCTGGCGGCTCCCGGAGGAGGACGCCTTCTCCGTGACCGAGCCGGACGCCAAGGCGCTGGAACAGGTCCTGGCCCTCAACTGCTTCGTCCACGAGGAGGGCGCGCCCCGGCTCGCCGTCGAGTGGACCGCCGCCGGCGAGGTGCTCGGCCCCGACGCGGTCGGCGACCTCCAGGCGGCATGGGCCGCCGCGCTGGAGGCCCTGGCCGACCACGCCCGGCACACCGCCGGCGGCCTCACCCCGTCCGACCTGCCCCTGGTCGCCCTCGACCAGGCCGCGATCGACACCCTCGAACGCACCGGCCCCGTCGCCGACGTCCTGCCCGCCACGCCCCTCCAGGTCGGGCTGTCGTTCCACACCCTGGTCCGCGACGACCAGGACACCGACGTGTACGTCGTGCAGGCCGTGACCACCCTCGCCGGAACGCTGGACCCGGCCCTGATGGCCGAGGCCGCACGGGAACTGCTGCGCCGTCACCCCGCGCTGCGCGTCCACCTCGCCCCGGTCGGCGACGACGTGGTGCAGGTGATCCCGGCCGACGTCACCCTGGAGTGGACCCAGGACGACCGCTTCCCGGAGGCCGCCCGCGCCGAACTGGCCCGCCCGTTCGACCCGGCGAAGCCCCCGCTGATCCGCTTCCTGCTCTCCCGCACCGGACCCGCCGAGCACAAACTGGTGATCACCAACCACCACGCCCTGCTCGACGGCTGGTCGATGCCGCTGGTCGGCCGCACGCTCCTCGCCCTCTACGCCGAACTCGGCGGCGGCCCCGCCGTGCCCGCCGGCCCCCCGCTGTCGGAGTACTTCCGCTGGCTCGCCGGCCGCGACCGGGAAGCCTCCCTGACCGCGTGGCGCGACGCGCTGGCGGGCGTGGACGACGCGACCCGCCTCGCACCCGCGACCACCGAGACCGCCGTCGAGCGGCCCGGGCGCGTGACCACCGGCCTCGGACGCGAGTTCAGTGACCGGCTCCGCGCCTTCGCCCGCGAGCAGGGCGTCACCCTGACCACCGTCCTCCAGACCGCCTACGGCCTGCTGCTCGGCAAGCTCACCGGCCGCCGCGACGTCGTCTTCGGCTGCCCCGTCTCCGGACGGCCCGCCGAAGTGGACGGCGTCGGATCGATGATCGGCCAGCTCGGCACCACCATCCCGGTCCGCATCCGGCACGCGCAGGACGAGACCGTGCGCGAGGTGATGGCCCGCGTGCACGACGAGAGCGTCACCCTGGCCGAGCACCACTACGTCGGCCTGCCCGAGATCCAGCGCAACGCCGGGGCCGGCGAACTCTTCGACACCATGCTGGTGATGGAGAACTTCCCGCTCTCCAGCCGGAAGCGCACCCCCCTCGCCCCCGGGCTGGACCTCGCCGGAGTGGACATCACCGACGCCACGCACTACGCGCTGACCGTCATCGTGATCCCGGAGGACGAGATCACGATCGGCCTCGGCTACCAGCCGCACGCCTTCACCGAGCAGACCGTGCGCGACTACGCCCGCTGGCTGCACCACCTCCTGCGGGAGATCGTCGACGACCCGGCGCGTCCCGCCGTCGGCCTGCCCCTCCTCGACGCCGAGGAGCGGGAGCGCGTCCTGCGCACCGGCACCGAGATCGTCGCCGCGAAGGAACGCGGCCACTGGCTGGAGGAGTTCGCCGGCTGGGTGCGCCGCAAGCCCGACGCGGAGGCCCTGGTCTGCCGCGACCGCAGCCTCGGCTACGCCGAACTGGACCGGCAGGCCAACCGGCTCGCCCACACCCTCATCGCGCACGGCGTGCGGCCCCAGGACCCCGTCGCCGTCCTCGTCGGACGCGACGTCGAGATGACGGTGGCCCTGTTCGGCGTCGCCAAGGCGGGCGCCGTGTACGTGCCCATGGACCCGGCCTACCCGCAGGAGCGGCTGGCCTACATGATCGACGACATCGCCCCGGCTGCCGTCCTGTCGACCGGCGCCGAACCGCCCACCGGACGTGCGCTGCCGGTGCTGCGCCTGGACGACCCGGACACCCTCGCGTCCGCACCGGACACCGACCCGGCGGAGGCGCGCGCCCACCTCAACGAGGACGCGCTCGCGTACGTCATCTACACCTCCGGCACCACCGGGCGCCCCAAGGGCGTCGGCGTCACCCACCGCGGCGTGCCCGACCTCATCGCGCTCCAGGAGGAGGTCGTCGGCGTCACCGAGCACGACCGGTACCTGCACTTCGCGACCACCAGTTTCGACGTCGCGTTCTGGCAGACCATGGTGCCGCTGCTCTCCGGCGGCACCTCCGTGATCGCGCCCGAGGAGGTGCGCGTCCCCGGCGACGAACTCCTCGACTACATCGTCGAACACCGCGTCACCGGAGTGAACCTGCTGCCGTCGTTCCTCGCCGCCATGCCGGACGACCGCACGGTCGACCCCGACGTGTTCTTCGTCGTCGGCGCCGAGCGCCTCGACCCCGAACTGGCGCGGCGCTGGGGCGAGGGCCGCCGCGCGCTCTTCAACGCCTACGGGCCCACCGAGGTCACCATCAACTCCGTGACCTGGCACTACGACCCGGACGACCCCGGCCCGCTGCCGATCGGCCGCCCCGACCCCAACGTCCGCGCCTACGTCCTCGACGGCGGACTCCAGCCCGTCGGCGTCGGTGTGACGGGCGAGCTGTACCTCGCCGGACCGAGCCTGGCCCGCGGCTACATCGGACGCCCCGGCCTGACCGCCGCCGCATTCGTGGCCGACCCGTTCGGCCCGCCGGGGACACGGATGTACCGCACCGGCGACCTGGTGCGGTGGCGCCCCGACGGACAACTGGTCTTCCTCGGCCGCGCCGACCACCAGATCAAGGTCCGCGGCTTCCGGGTCGAACTCGGCGAGATCGAGACCACCCTCACCCGCCACCCCGACGTCCGCGCCTGCGCCGTGATCCTGAGGGAGGGCAGGCTCGTCGGCTACGTCATCCCGACCGACGGCGCCGACCTGGACGTGGCACGCGTGCGGGAGTACCTCGCCGCGGAGCTGCCCGACCACATGGTGCCGACCGTGCTGGTGCCCGTCGACCACCTGCCGCTGAGTCCCAGCGGCAAGCTCGACCCCGCCGCGCTGCCCGACCCCGAGACCGCCGCCGCCCCGCGGCGCGCACCCGCCACCGGGGCCGAGGAAACGCTGCTGGCCGTCTTCCGGGACATCCTCGGCACCGACGACATCGGCCCCGACGACGACTTCTTCACCATCGGCGGCGACAGCATCGTCTCGCTCCAGGTCGTCTCCCGCGCCCGCCGCCGCGGGCTCGGCCTGACCGCCCGCGACGTCTTCGAGGGCGAGACGGTCGCCGGCATCGCGGCCCGCGCACGCGCCCTCGACGGCGACGACGTCCCGGCCGTCGGCGACGCGCCGCTGACTCCGCTCATGCGGGACCTGCTCGACCGGGCCGGGCCCGCCGCCGACGGCTTCTGCCAGTGGGTGGAGGTCTGCGTGCCGCCGGGCGGCGACGAGGCGACCTGGCGGACCGTGCTGGACGCCGTACTGGCCCGGCACGACGTGCTCCGCGCGCACCTGACCGACGACGCCCTGCGCGTCCCGCCGGCCGGCGCCGTCACCGCCGCCGACGTGCTGACCTGCGCCCGGGCGACGGACGACCTCCGCGCCCTGACCGACTCCCTGACCGACCGGGCCCGGGCGGCGATGGACCCGCGCACCGGCCCGCTGCTGCGCGCGGTGTGGGTCGACGCCGGCCCGGCCCGGCCCGGCCGGCTCGTCCTCGTCGCCCACCACCTCGTCGTCGACGGCGTGTCCTGGCGCGTCCTGCTGGACGACCTCGAACACGCCCACGCGGGCGGGACGTTGGCCCGCCACGGGCAGTCGTTCCTCGGCTGGGCGCGCTCGCTGCGCGACGCCGACCGGCGTGCCGAACTGCCGCACTGGCGGCAGATGACCCCCACGCCGTCGCTCACCGGGCCGCTCGACCCCGCCCGGGACACCGTGGGCACCGCCCTCCACCACGAGATCGCCCTCGACGCCGACGCCACGCGCGCCCTCGTCACGACCCTGCCCGCCGCCTACCGCACCACCCCGGACGCTCCGCTGCTCACCGCGCTCGTCCAGGCCGTCCGCGCCTGGCGCGGGACGCCGGACCTGCTCGTCGCGCTGGAGAGCCACGGCCGCCCGCCGCAGGTCGACCTGTCGCAGACCGTCGGCTGGTTCACCGCCGTCCACCCGGTGCGGCTCGACGCGGGCGACGACGTGAAGGCCGTCGCCCGGCGCCTGCGCGCCCAGGGCGACTGTCTCGGCCACGGCATCCTCACCACGGCCGGTCTGCTCGACCCCGCGCGACCGGAGATCGCCTGGAACTACCTCGGGCAGTACCCCGGCGCCCCGGAACAGGAGACGCCGTGGCAGGCGCCGCCGGACGCCGACCCGCTCGGCTCGGGGGGCTCCGACACCATGCCCCTGCCGCACGGCCTCATGGTCAACGCCCTGGTGCGCGACGACGCGCTCGGGGTCCGGATCACCTGGCCGTCCGCGCTGTTCACCGCCGACGAGATCGCCGGCCTGGCCGAGCACCTGCGGACCGCGCTCCGACGCGTCGCCGCCGCACCGGAGATCAGGGCCCTCGACGGCGACCGTCCGGCCGCCGAGGTGCAACCGCTCACGCCGCTGCAGGAGGTGATGCTGCGGCACTCCCGCAGCGAACGCCCCGACCCGTACACGGTGCAGTCGACGTTCTCCCTCGCCGGACCGCTCGACGTCGACGCCCTGCACGCCGCCGGCGCCGACCTGCTGGCCCGCCACCCGAACCTGGGCGCCGTCTTCCCCGCCGACCTGGCGGTGATCCCCGAGGCGCCGCGGCCGGACTGCCGCGTGACCGACGGGCCCGCCGACGAGGTGCTGGCCGCGGACCTGGCCGAAGGATTCGACCTCACCGCGGGACCCCTCGTCCGGCTGACCGTGATCCGCCACGGAAACGACCGCGCCGACCTGGTCCTGACCAGCCATCACGTCCTCTCCGACGGCTGGTCGGCGCCCCGCATCCTCACCGAACTGTTCGCCCTGTACACCGCCCGCGTGCGCGGTACGGCACCGGACCTCCCGGCCCCCGTACCCTTCTCCGACTACCTGCGCTGGCGCACCGACCACGAACCCGACCTCGGCGCCTGGGCCGCCGAACTGGACGGCCTGCCCGAGGGGAACTACCTGAGCGACGCCGGTGACGCCGGCCCCGCGTGGCAGGAACCCGACGTCATCGCCTTCGACGCCGAGCTGGTCGCCGACCTCACCGCCCTCGGTGCCGAGCGCGGGCTGACCCGCAACACCCTCCTCCAGGGCGCCTGGTCGCTGCTGCTCGCCCGGCGCTCCGGGCACACCGACGTCTGCTTCGGCGCCATGGTCGCCTGCCGCCCTCCGGAGCTGGACGGGGTCGAGGAGATCATCGGCCTGCTGGCCAACACCGTGCCCGTACGGGCCACGCTGCGCGGCACGCTCGCCGAGACCCTTGCCGGCCTCCAGGCCCGGCAGCGGGCCCTGGTCGAACACCACCACGTGGCCCTGCCCGACGTGGAGCGGGCCACCGGCCGGCAGCGGCTCTTCGACAGCCTGGTGGTCTTCGAGAACTACCCCGTCGACCCGGACCGGCTGCGGGAACCCGCCCCCGGGCTCACCGTCGTCGGGACGCGGTTCCGCGAGGCCACCCACCATCCGGTGACCCTGACCGTCATGCCGGACGGCGCCGGATGGACCGGCGTGCTCGCCCGCCGGGCCGGAGTCGAGGCCGACGGACTCGCCGCAGAGCTCCTCGAACTGCTCCGCACGCTGCGCGCCCACCTGGACACCGACGTCACCGACCTCCTGGAGCGCCGATGAGCGAGAAGACCGCGCCCCCGGCGGAACGGGTCGACGGACGGCTGCTGCGCATCGCGTTCATCCTGGTGCTCGGCACGTTCATGGCCACCATGGACGCCACCATCGTCAGCGTCGGCATCGACACCCTGACCGAGGAGTTCGGCACCTCCGTCGCCGGCATCCAGTGGGTCACCACCGCCTACCTGCTGGCCGTCGTCGCCGCCGTTCCGGCGTCCGGGTGGCTGGCCGACCGCTTCGGCGGGCGCCGTACCTGGCTCGTGGCGGTCGGCGTGTTCCTGCTCGGCTCGGTGCTGTGCGCGCTCGCCTGGTCGGCGACCAGCCTCGTCGTGTTCCGGGTGATCCAGGGCCTCGGCGGGGGACTGCTGCCGCCGACCGGCCAGGCGCTGCTGGCCCGCGTCGCCGGGCCCGGCCGTACCGGACGGGTCATCAGCATCGTCGCGGTCGTCCCGCTGCTCTCCCCGGTGCTCGGCCCGCTGGCGGGCGGCTCCATCCTGCACGTGGCGCCCTGGCCGTGGCTGTTCCTGGTCAACCTGCCGATCGGCGCGGCCGCGATCCTGCTGGCCCGCCGGTACGTGCCGGCGGTGCCTGCCTCGGACCGGCGGACCGCGTTCGACCTGCGGGGGGCCGTGCTGCTCTCGCCCGGTCTGGCCGTGCTCGTCCTCGGGCTCACCGAGGTCGCACACGGCCGCACCGTCCCCGCGACCGTCGGGATCGCCGCCGGACTGGCCATGCTCGCCGGCTTCGTGGTGCACGGGCTCCGCACCCGCCGCACCCCGCTCATCGACCCCCGCCTGTTCACCCGGCCGCCGTTCGGCGCCGCCGCCCTGGCGCTGCTCGTGCTGGGGGCGTCGGTGTTCGGCACGGCATTCCTCCTGCCGCTGTACTTCCAGACCGGCCGGGGCCTGTCGCCCTGGGAGGCCGGGCTGCTGCTCGCACCCCAAGGGGTGGGCGCGGCCGCCGGATCGGTGCTGGTCAACCGCACCATCGAAGCGGTGGCCCCGCGCACGCTGGTGGTGACCGGCATCGCGCTGGTCCTCGCGGGCACCGTCCCGTTCACCCAGCTCGGCCAGGGGCTGCCGGACCCCGTGATCGCCGCAGCGCTGCTGGTCCGCGGCCTCGGCATGGCCATGATCGGCGCACCGGTGATGAACATCGTCTACAGCCGCATCGAACCCGAGCACCTTCCCCGGGCCTCCGGAGCCCTCAACCTGCTCAACACCGTGGGCGGTTCGGTCGGCACCGCGGCGCTCGCCGTGGTGCTGCAGGACCGGCTGGCCGCCCGGAGCACGGACATCGACCAGGCGTTCGCCGACACCTTCTGGTGGGTGCTCGGCCTGTGCCTGCTCGCCGCCGCCGGGGCCACCAGGCTGCCCCGAACCCACGCTAGGAAGCCGTGATGCATCCACTGCCCACACCGGCCGACCTGTCCACCGCGCACTCGCTGCCGGCGGCGACCGAGAAGGCCGTCGCGCAGCACCGGGAGACCGTCGCCGACGTGCTGGCCGGCCGCGACCCGCGTCTGCTCGCGATCGTCGGCCCGTGCTCCGTCCACGACCCCGAAGCGGCGCTGGAGTACGCGGACCTGCTCGCTCCCGCCGCCCGGCGCCTCGCCGACGACCTGGTCGTGGTCTTCCGCGCCTATCTGGAGAAGCCCCGCACCGTTGCGGGCTGGACGGGTCTGCTCACCAGTCCGCGGCTCGACGGGAAGAGCGACCTGGCCACCGGCCTGCGCGTCGGCCGGTCCTTCCTGACCGAAGCGGCCGCCACCGGCCTGCCCCTGGCCTACGAGTTCGTCGATCCGGCCCTCAGCGCCTACGTCGCCGACACCGTGTCGTGGGGCGCGATCGGCGCCCGCACCGTCGCCAGCCAGCCCCACCGCCACCTGGCGTCCTGGCTCCCCATGCCGATCGGCATGAAGAACTGTGTCTCCGGGCGCCTGGACACCGCCGTGGCCGCCATCCAGGCCGCCGCCCACCAGCACACCCTCCCCGCGGTGTCCCCCGACGGCCGCCTCACCATGCTGCACAGCACCGGCAACCCCGACACCCACCTGGTGCTGCGCGGCGGGCCCACCCCCAACTACGACCGGGCGAGCGTCGCGCAGGCCCGTGCCGCCCTCGCGTCGGCCGGACTGCCCGAACGCCTCGTCGTCGACGCCTCGCACGGCAACAGCGGCAAGGACCACAACCGCCAGCCCGCCGTCGTCGCCGACGTGGCCGCACAGATCTCCGGTGGCGACCCCGCCCTGGTCGGTGTGATGATCGAGTCGTACCTGGCCGACGGCCGGCAGGACATCGCGGCGGACATCGCCCGCCGCGACCTCAGCGTCACCGACGCCTGCCTGGGCTGGTCCCGTACCGAGCCGCTGCTCGAGAGTCTCGCGCTGGCCGCCCGTCGCCGTCGGGCACGGCCCTGACCGGAACGACGGCAAGCCGCCGGTCGCCACGACCGTGGCGACCGGCGGCGCTCTTCTCCGCCTTCGGGCGGTGTGGCCCCCGTTCCCTCGTGGGGTGCCTACCGGGCTTCGACGCCGTCCACGTAGGTGGCGACCACGTCGATGTCGCCGATGCGCGAGGTGTCGACCCGGTGGGGATCGTCCCCGAGCACGACCAGGTCGGCGCGCTTGCCGGGGGAGAGGCTGCCCGCGCGGTCCTCCCACCGGCAGGCGTACGCGCCGGCGACGGTGTAGGCGTACAGGGCCTCGTGGACGGTGAGGCCCTCGTCCGGACCGACCGACCGCCCCGAGAGCGTGGCGCGTTCGACCATGAACTGGACGGCCCGCAGCGGTGATCCGTCGGTGACCGGCCGGTCCGAGCTGCCGACGACCCGGACCCCGTGGTCGAGGAATCCCCGGCCCCGGTACAGCCACGGGGCGCGCCGCTCTCCCATCACGGCCGCGTAGTCGTCGCCGAAGTAGCGCAGGAAGTTCGGCTGGATCACGGCATGGACGTCGAGGCGCGCGAAGCGCGGGAGCTGGTCGGGGCGGATCAGCCCGGCGTGCTCGATGCGGTGCCGCGCGTCGGGGCGCGGACGGCGGCTCTGCGCCGCCTCCAGGGCGTTCAGCGCCAGGTCGGCGGCGCGGTCGCCGATCGCGTGGACGGCGAGCTGCCAGCCGGCGAGATGCCCGTCCACGATGAGGTCGAAGAGGCGGTCGGGGTCGTCCTGGAACTGCCCGTCGTGGTCGGAACCCTCGTAGGGGGCGGTGAGCGCGGCCGTGCGGGCCATCATGCCGCCGTCGGTGTAGACCTTGAGCGCGCCCAGGGACAGCCAGTCGTCGCCCAACCCGGTGCGCACACCGAGGTCCATGCCACGCGGGATGCCGTCGTCGGGGTGCGCGGCCAGCGGCCGCAGCGTGTCGGCCGCCGCCATCAGCTGGACCCGCAGCGGCAGACGCCCCTGCTCCCGCAGCAGTTGGTAGGCGCCGAACTCCACGGGGCTGTGACCGAGCAGGCCACCGCCGATGCCCGCCTCGGCGCACGCGGTGATGCCCTCGGCGCGGCAGGTGCGGCCCGCGTGCTCGATCGCGTCCGCGATCTCCTCCTGCGAGTAGGGGAGGCGCAGGCGGCGCGCGGCGGCCATGGCGCTCTCCGCCAGGAAGCCGTCCTGGTGGGGCACCTCGGCCGGCAGCAGGTCCAAAACGGCGCTGTTGACCACGCAGGCGTGCCCGGAGTCGTGCATCAGGAACACCTTGTGTCCCCGGCTGACCCGGTCCAGTTCCCCGGCGGTCAGGTGCCGCCCCAGGGAACGCTGGTCGTATCCGGCGACCTCCACCCAGGCACCGGGTGCGCGTGTGCGGGAGACGGCCTCCGCCGCGTCCGCCACGACGGCGAGCACGTCCTCGACCCGCTCGCACGGGGCGACGTTCGGCGTGCTCGCCCTCCGCCCGGCCCACGCCAGGTGGACGTGGCCGTCGATGAACCCGGGGAGCACGGTGGCGCCCTGCAGGTCGACCACCTCGCGTGCGGGCAGCGCGGTGACCGCCTCGTCGAGGCCCACGATCCGGCCCTGCCAGACGCCGAGGTCGTGCGCGACGGGACGGGCCGGATCCATGGTGAGGAACCGTGCGTTGGTCAGCCTCGTGCAGAGCATCAGGGCTGCAGGGCGACCAGGCCGGCCGGGCGCATGTCGGTCCAGTGCTCCTCGACGTACGCCTGGCACGCGTCGCGGGACTCCTCGCCGAAGACGGTGCGCCATCCGGCGGGCACCTCGGCGAAGGAGGGCCACATCGAGTGCTGGTCCTCGTCGTTGACGAGGACCAGGAAGTGGCCCTGCGGGTCCTCGAACGGGTTCGTGCTCATGTGTGTCGTGACTCCTCGAGTGCGGTGTCGTTCCTCGGCGCCGGACAGAGCCCGGGCACAGCCTACCGGGCGGAGCCGACCTGGTCGCCGACGTTGCGCGCCTCGTCGTCGGCGGACTTCACCTCTGCGGCGAGGAGCGAGTCGAGGATCTCACCGACGCGGACAGCCGTGTTGGACAGCAGGGACGACGTGATGCCGTGTGTGTGCTCGGTGCCGCCCTGAAGGTAGATGCCGCAGCGCAACGCGTCCTCGGTGGCGATGCGGTAGTCGCGGTCGACGCGGACGCGGCCGTGCTCGTCCCGGTGGCAGAGGTCGCCGACCTCGCCGAGGACGCCGAGCGGGTCCGCGGGCCGGTAGCCGGTGGCGCAGACGACGACGTCCGCCTCCAGCGCGGTCTCCTCACCGGTGACCAGGGAGGTGACGGTCGCGCGCACGCCGTCCGGCTCCTCCTCGACCCCGAGGAGCCTGGACACGTTGAGGAAGCGCAGGCGCTCGGCGCCGAGGACCTTCTCCCGGTACGCCTGCCGGTACAGGTCGCTGATGAGGTCGACGTCGACCACCGAGTAGTTCGTGTTCCCGTGGTAGTCCATCAGCTTGCGCTTGACGGGGTCGGGAGCGGCGAAGTAGTCGTCCACCGCGCCGGGGTCGAAGATGCGGTTGGCGAAGCTGCTGTCGTCGGCGGGGCTGTAGCCGTAGCGGGAGAAGACGGCGCAGACCTCGGCCTCGGGGAAGCGGCGGTGGAGGTAGGCCACGTTCTCGGCGGCGCTCTGCCCCGCGCCGACCACGACGAAGCGGGACGGCCGGCGGCCGTCGAGCTCGTTCACCCGGCCCAGCAGTTCCGAGTTGTGCCAGATCCGCTCGCTGCGGGCGACGCCGTCGGGCATCTGTGGCCGCAGGCCGGTGCCGAGTACCAGGTTGCGTGCCCGGTGGACCACCACCTCCGACCCCGAACGGGCCGTCACGTCCAGGTACTGCACCGTGCCGTCGCGCACGACGGGCTCGACGGACACGACCTCGTGGTCGTAGGAGACCATGTCGTCGACCTTCGCAGCGGCCCACTCCAGGTACTCGTGGAACTCGACGCGCAGCGGGAACATCGTCTTCTGGTTGAGGAAGTCGATCAGCCGTCCCTTGCTCTGCAGGAAGCACAGGAAGCTGTACTCGCTCGCCGGGTTCCGGAGCGTCACCAGGTCCTTGAGGTAGGACACCTGCATGGTGGCGTCGTCGATCAGCATGCCGCGGTGCCAGCCGAAGCGCGGCTGGCGCTCGAAGAAGTGGGAGGTGACCGCCTCCGTCCTGCCGACGCGCGCGTTGTGCTCGCTGAGCGCAAGGGCCATGGCCACGTTGGACGGCCCGAAGCCGACGCCAATGAGGTCGTGGATCACAGGTGCGTCACCAGGAAGAACCTGAGACATGTCACTCCCATCGTGCGGGACGGCCGCCGGTCAGGCGTGGGGAACGGGGCGCTCAGGGCACGCCGGTTGACGGGCGGCCGAGCGAACTTAGGTAAAGCTAACCTGATCTGACCCCCGTGTCGACGGGGCGAAGCGGACTATTGGGGTGTCGCGTGGTAAACGGCCCTGGTTCGGGGGCGCGTTGCACCCTAAGGTAAGCCTTGCTTTACTTGTCGACCGTTTGCATCGCTCTTCGAGGAGGAACCTCTATGCGGGTCGTCATGTTCGGCTATCAGACCTGGGGCCACCGCACGCTGCAAGCGCTCCTGGACTCCGAGCACGACGTCGTGACGGTCGTGACGCACCCCAAGAGCGACCACGCCTACGAGAAGATCTGGAGCGACTCGGTCGCCGACCTGGCCGAGGAACACGGCATCCCGACGATCATCCGCAACCGGCCCGACGACGACGAGCTGTTCGCGCGCCTCGAGGACGCCGCTCCGGACATCATCGTGGCGAACAACTGGCGCACGTGGATACCCCCGCGCATCTACACCCTGCCCCGCCACGGCACGCTCAACGTCCACGACTCGCTGCTGCCCAAGTACGCCGGCTTCTCGCCGCTGATCTGGGCACTCATCAACGGCGAGCCGGAAGTCGGCGTCACCGCCCACATGATGGACGAGCAGCTCGACGCCGGTGACATCGTCCTGCAGCGCGCCGTGACCGTCGAACCGGCCGACACGGCCACGGACCTGTTCCACAAGACCGTCGAGCTCATCGCCCCCGTCACGACCGGCGCCCTCGACCTCATCGCCTCCGGGCAGGCCGAGTTCACCAAGCAGGACCGCTCCCGGGCCACCTTCTTCCACAAGCGTGCCGAGGAGGACGTCCGCATCGACTGGAACTGGCCCGCCGCCGATCTCGAGCGCCTCGTCCGCGCCCAGTCCGCCCCGTACCCGGCGGCGTTCACCTTCCACCGGGGACAGCGCCTCGAAGTCGTCTCCGCCGTCGTCTCCGAGGGCCGCTACGGCGGCACGCCCGGCCGCATCTTCTACCGCGAGGGGGAGGGCGTGGTGATCGTCGCGGGCGCGGACGCCCGCACCGGCCGCAACCACGGCCTCGCCGTCACCCGCGTGCGGACCGCGGACGGCCGCGAACTGCCCGCGACCGAGTACTTCACCTCCATGGGCGGCTACCTGACCAGCCGCGCCTGAGCACGGCGGCACCCACGCACCGCGTCGTCCGTCCGTCGGCCCCACCCCGAGGGGGCGGACGGACGGTGCGGACGACCGCGCGCCCTACCCCTTCTCCCGCCGCACGGCGCAGGCCGCCGCGTAACCGCCGGCCGGCGCCTCCAGATCGGTGACACGCCAGTCCCCGAGTTCGGCGGGCTCACCGCCCGCGCCGACGCACGTCACCGACGGGTCCTCGACGAGCCCCGTGCCGGTCGCCTTCAGGTACGCCTCCTTGCGGGTCCAGCAGCGGGCGAACGCCTCCGGCCTCTCCCCGGCGGGCAGCGCGGCGAGTTCCGCACGCTCACGGGGGTGCAGGAACGACGTCATCTCCGCCACCGCCCCCGCGTCGGGCACCTCTTCCACATCGACCCCGACGGGAACCCCCGCGAAGCCCAACAGCACCAGGTCCCCGGCGTGCGAGAGCGAGAAGTGCACCCCCGGTTCCCGCACGACGGGCCGGCCGTGCGGGCCTCCGCAGCCGGCGCACGGCTCGCGCAGCACCTCCACCTCCGCGGGCGCGACGTTCAGCGCGCCGCCCAGCAGCCGCCGCAGCGCGAGGTGCGCCACGACGTAGCGGTCGCGGTCCTCCTGCCGGACGAGAGCGGCGAGCCGCGCGCGCTCCTGCGCGTCCAGCACTTCCGGCACCTCCGTGAGCGCGGGGACGTGCTCGGAGACGCGCACCAGCCACAGCGACACGGAGGCGAGCGAAGCCCCCCACAGCGGAGACGGTGCGGCTCGCTCGGGGGACAGCCAGGCGACGGCGGGCGACAGGGAGGACATCGTGCGATCGTACGACCGGGTCCCTCCGGCGACGCGCGCGGGTGAGAGGGGAGCGAGCGGGCAGCCGGCGCGGTCGCCCGGCCCCCGGCCGGACTCCGGCGGACGACGGGCGCAGACACGAGCGCCCCGCCGCCCCCGCGCCTGCGGTGCCGACTGCCCGGCGACCACAGTGCGCTCCGGGGCCGCGGGGCGCAACGCATTTTCCGGCGGGGCCGTCTCAGCTCTGGGCCGGCACCTCGTGCTCGCCGACGACGTGCGCCCGGCCGATCGCCTTGAAGCGCAGGTTGAAGCCGATCACGGCCGGACTCGCGTCCGCGTCCGCCCCCAGCTTCTCGTCCTCCACGGCATACACGGTGAACACGTACCGGTGCGGGCCGTCGCCGGGCGGCGGGTTGGCGCCGCCGAAGTCCCGCGTGCCGTAGTCGTTCCGCACGTGCACCGCGCCCTCGGGGAGACCCTTCATGTCGCCGGTCCCGGCCCCCGCGGGCAGTTCGGTGACGTCCGCCGGAATGTCGAACACCGTCCAGTGCCAGAAACCGCTGCCGGTCGGTGCGTCCGGGTCGAAGCAGGTGACGGCGAAGCTGCCGGTCCCCTCCGGGAAACCCTCCCAGCGCAGGTGGGGAGAGACGTTGCCCCCGGAGTACACCTGATCGGCCTTCAGCCGCCGCCCTTCCGACACGTCGTCACTCGTCACGGTGAACGAGGCCACCGGCGGGTGATGGTCGTGCGGGAGCGGACGCCGCTTCTGCTCGGTCACGTCGAGATCCTCCTCATCGAGCGAATCGCTGCATCGGCCAGCCTAACGAGCGGACGAGCCGCAGGCTGACAGCATGTGCGGGTGCTACGAAAGTGCTCGGCGGCTCCCCACCGCCCGGTGGGCGCGATCCGCCGCGACCCCCTCTACCAGTAGGACAACCTCACAACGGTGGTGCATCAGTGACCAGCTCCGCACAACTGCCTGAACTGCCCGAGGGCGGCCTGAGCGGCCTCTTCGACGGAACCGTGCCACCGGGCGTGTACCGCACCGCATCGGTGGGCCCGGACGTAATCCTCCAGGCACAGGCGGAGGACTGGTACGCCGCCGTGGTGGACCTCGACGGAGTGACCGACCGCGCCGGCTTCCTCGCCCGCTGCGCCGACGGCCTGGAACTCGACGGACCGCTGGACGGCGACTGGGACGCCCTGGCCGACCGGCTCACGGACCTGTCGTGGCTGGGCGAACCCCGCGGCTACCTGATCCTCGCGAGCGGCTGGCCCGAGTTCCAGTACGCCGCCCCGCAGGAGGCCGACAGCGCCGCCGAGGTCATGGGCGCGGCCGCGGGCTACTGGGCCGTCCGGGAGTCCCCGCTGGCCGCACTCCTGGGGTGAACGCACGGAGGGGGCCGCCCCGCAGGACGACCCCCTCCTCCACGTGCCGCGGCGGCGTCACCTGCCGCCGAGGCTCCGCTCAGAACCAGTTGCGCTTGCCCCCGACCTCGGACAGCCACTGGTTGAGGTAGGCCGTCCAGTCGGTCTGCTGGAAGTTCGCCAGGTCCACCTGGAAGGCGCGGTAGGAGTCGCCGCCCTCGTTGAACAGGCCCGGCTTCTTGTCCATCTCCAGAACGACGTCCATCTCACGGTGGTCCGCCACGAAGCTCAGCTCCACCGCGTTCAGACCGCGGTACTGCTCCGGCGCGAAGAACTCGATCTCCTGGTAGAAGGGCAGCCGCTGCCGGGTGCCGCGGATGTGACCGCGCTCCATGTCGGCGCTCTTGAAGCGGAAGCCCAGCCCGCCGAAGGCGTCCAGGACGGCCTGCTGGGCGGGCAGCGGGTGGACGTTCACGGGGTCGAGGTCGCCGGAGTCCACGGCGCGCGCGATCTCCAGCTCCGTGACCACGCCGATGTGCATGCCGGTCAGGTGCCGGCCCATGAACATGGTGATCGGCGCCTCCCACGGCACCTCGAGGCTGAAGGGCACCGCGTGGACCGCACCGGGCTGCACCTCGAAGGCGCCGCCCAGGCGCTGCTTGTTGAACTCGATGTTCTGCTTGTACTCGGTGTCCTGGCCCTCGACCTCGACCTGTGCCTGGAAACCGACGGACAGGCCCTCGATCTGCTGCTCCACGGACCCGCCCTGGATGCGGACCTCACCCTGCACGACGCCACCCGGCACGACGTTCGGCTCGGTGAGCACCGTCTCGACCGAGGCGCCCCCCGCGCCCATGCTGGCCATCAGCTTCTTGAAGCCCATGTTCGTCCTCTCCGGGAACGTTTCCCCGTCCCCCGTGTGTGTGCGTGACGCTCGTCAGATACGAACGCGGCGGGGACGGCGACGGTTCCGGATGCCCGGCAACCGTCCAGTAGCCTCCGACGCATGACTGACGGCCGCGACGGTACGCCACGTACGCCCGCCCCGGAGACGCCCCTGCCGCGGTCCTTCTTCGACCGGCCCGTACTGGAGGTCGCGCCCGCCCTCCTCGGCCGCACCCTCGTACGCCGCACCTCCCGGGGGCCCGTCACCGTGCGCCTGACCGAGGCGGAGGCGTACGCGGGGGCGCCCGACCCGGGCTCGCACGCCTACCGGGGCCGGACCCGTCGCAACGCCTCCATGTTCGGCCCCGGCGGGCACGCGTACGTGTGCTTCATCTACGGATGTCAAAGCAGTCGGCATGAACGTTGAACTCCTCTCCCATCCCGCTGAAGAGGTCGCCCCCAAGCTGCTCGGATGCGTCCTCACCTGCAAGACCTCCAAGGGGACCGTGAGCATCGCCATTACGGAAACCGAGGCGTACTCCGGCACGGCTGACCCTGCTTCCCATGCCTACCGGGGCCGGACTGCCCGCAACGCCACCATGTTCGGGCCCGCAGGACACCTCTACGTCTACCGGTCCCACGGTCTTCACTGGTGCGCCAACGTCGTCACCGGTACGGATGGCGTCGCCTCGGGTGTCCTCATCCGGGCAGGCAGGGTCATCGAAGGCGAGCACCTGGCGCGCAAGCGGCGAGGGGAGAGGGTCGAGAGCCCACGTCTTGCCCGAGGTCCGGGGAATGTCGGCCAGGCACTGGGCGTCACGGCAGAGCACAACGGCGCAGACCTCCTGGCAGGTACCTCGATCCTGCTCTCCAAGGGAGAGCCGGTACCTGCCGCGCTCATCCGGGTCGGTCCTCGGGTAGGCGTGAGCAAGGCCCACGACTGGCAACACCGGTTCTACCTCGCTGGTGATCCAACGGTCTCGGCGTACCGGCTGAGCCCGCGAGCCGAACCGACCGCCGGAGCCTGACCCGCTGTGTGCCTCTGACAGCCTGCCGGTGAGTCGGTGCGGTCAGGGTCCTCGTGGTCCAGTTCCTCCCACAGGTACTCGACGTCGCCCTGCGGCCCCGAGGGGAGTGCGGCCGGGGGTGCTGCTGCGCGGGGGAGAGATCCTCACGGGGCACGAGCAGGCCCGCGAAAGACGCCCGACGGCCCGCACCGACGCCGAACTGGCCAAGGAGCCCGGCCCGCCTGGCAACGCAACCGCCCTCGACGTCGACGAGGACCTGGACGGAACCGACGTGTGCAGCCGGGACGCCGGCGCTCCGTTCCGCCGTGCACGCCCGCAGCCCCGCCGACCCGGCCTCGGTCACCACCGGCCCGCGTACCGGTGTGGGCCGAGACGGAGCGGCCCATTCCTGGCGCTTCTGGATCGCCGACGACCGGACGGTGAGCCCTACCGTGCCAACCAACCCCGTCGGCGGAAGCGGTGACTTGACGCCGGGACGCCGGACGCCTAACGTGGATCGAGCCGCTGAAACGAGTGGCCCGCTGCGACGATCGCAAGATCGCACGAAGGGCACCCTCCCGGCGGCTACACCACTACCTACGACTCCCAACCGGGGTTCATCGGCATGCCGGTAAACCGACGGAAAAGGCTCGATTTTGAGCCGGACGGGAAATCCGCTAGCGTAGTGGACACACCGAAGGGAAGCGCCCGGAGGAGCCTGTGAAAGGGTTCCGATGGAAGCGTCCGTTCCTTGAGAACTCAACAGCGTGCCAAAAGTCAACGCCAGATATGTTGATACCCCGTCCCCCTGTTTTGTGGGGGCGTGGTTCCTTTGAAACACAACAGCGAGGACGCTGTGGATCGTCGGGTTATTCCTCCGACGGTTCCGCTCTCGTGATGTGTCGCCCGGATATCCGGGAAGCATTCACGGAGAGTTTGATCCTGGCTCAGGACGAACGCTGGCGGCGTGCTTAACACATGCAAGTCGAACGATGAAGCCGCTTCGGTGGTGGATTAGTG
>NZ_AUFD01000031.1:0-43056 GCF_000426325.1 Streptomyces sp. CNS606 | reverse complement strand
CTGCCGCTGACGCCCAACGGCAAACTCGACCGCGCCGCCCTCCCCACACCCCAGCAGCCCGCCACCACCACCGGCCGGCCACCCCGCACCCCCCGCGAAGAGATCCTCTGCACCCTCTTCGCCGACGTCCTCGGCCTCGACACCGTCGGCGCCGACGACAACTTCTTCCACCTCGGCGGACACAGCCTGCTGGGAGTCCGGCTCATCAGCCGCATCCGTTCGGCCTGCCGGGCCGAGCTGTCCATCACGTCCCTGTTCGAAGCCCCCACTCCGGCCGCGCTCGCGCTGCGCACGGAGAACGCGGCGAAGGCCCGGCCGGCGCTGCGCCGGCGGGCCCGGTCCTGAGGAGCGTCCATGATCCCGTTGTCGTACGCGCAGCAGCGGCTGTGGTTCTTCAGCCGCTCCGACGACAGTCCCGCCTACAACGTGCCGTTCGCCCTGCGGCTCACGGGGCCGCTGGACCGCGCGGCTCTGGCTGCGGCGCTGCACGATGTGCTCACCCGCCACGAGGCGCTGCGGACCGTCTTCCCCGCCCCCGACGGCGTACCCCGCCAGCACATCCTCGACCCGGGCGACCTCCCCTCCGGGCTCCCGACGGTCCGCACGGAGGCCGGTGAGGCCGGTGAGCTGCGGCAGGCCCTCTCCGAGGCGGCGCAGGAGGTGTTCGACCTCGCGACGGAGGTGCCCTTCCGCGCCCGGCTGTTCGAGGTACGGCCCGGGGAGGAGCACGTGCTGCTGCTGGTGATGCACCACATCGTCAGCGACGGCGGGTCCCTGCAGCCGCTGCTCCGGGACCTGGGCGCCGCCTACACCGCGCGCACCCGCGGCCACGCACCCGACTGGGACGAACTCCCCGTCCAGTACGCCGACTACGCGCTGTGGCAGCAGGAGATGCTGGGGGACGCGGAGGACCCGCAGAGCGTGCTCGCGGCCCAGCTCGACCACTGGAGCAGGACTCTCGCCGGCCTCCCGGAGGAGGTGACGCTCCCGGGCGACCGCCGTCGGCGGGGGGTGCCCAGCCACCGTGGCGACACCGTGCCGCTGCGCCTCGGTGCAGACGTGCACGCCCGTGTGGTGGAGCTCGCCCGGGAGACCGGCACCACCGTCTTCATGGTCCTCCACGCCGCCCTCGCCGCACTTCTCACCCGCCTCGGCGCCGGCGCCGACATCCCCCTCGGCACCCCCGTCTCGGGGCGCGACGACGAGGCGCTGGAAGACCTGGTGGGCTTCTTCGTCAACACCGTGGTCCTGCGCACCGACACCTCCGGCGACCCCACCTTCCGCACCCTCCTCGACCGCGTACGCGACACCGACCTGGCCGCCTACGCCCACCAGGACGTCCCCTTCGACCGTCTCGTCGAGGACCTCAACCCGGCCCGCGCCGCCGGACGCAACCCGCTCTTCCAGGTGATGCTGGTGCTCACGTCCGGCGACGGCGACGGCGACGGCGAGAGGATCTCCGCCTTCCCCGGGCTCGACGCGGCGGTGGAGCCGATCGGCACCGGCACGGCGAAGTTCGACCTGACCTTCGGCGTGGCGGAGCGGCACGCGGCGGACGGTTCCCCGGCGGGCCTGGACTGGGGGATCGGCTACGCCACCGACCTCTTCGACGCGGCCACCGTGACCGTGCTCGCCCAGCGGCTCCGTCACGTGCTGGAGAGCATGTCGGCCGATCCGGACCGCCGGCTGTCGGAGGTGGACCCGACCACCACGGAGGAGTCGGCGTCCCTGGAGGAATGGGGCGGTGCGAACGCTCCGGTGGTGCGGCCGGGGACGGTGTGCGGGCGGTTCGCCGAACAGGTGGCCCGGACTCCGGACGCGGTGGCCCTGGTCGATGGCGGCAGGCGGCTGCGGTTCGCGGAACTCCAGGACGAGGCCCACCGGTTCGGCCATGTGCTGCGTGCGCGGGACGTCGGCGACGGCGACATCGTCGCGCTGCACCTCCCGCGCTCCGCGGACCTGGTGACGTGTCTGCTGGGCACCCTGGCGTCCGGCGCCGCCTACACCCTGCTCGACCCGGACTTCCCCGACGCACGGCTGGCCGAAGTGGTGGCGGCGACCCGGCCCGCCCTGGTCGTGACGGCGGACGAGGAGCCGTCCTGGCTGGGCGGTTCCACCGCGGACGTGCTGTGCCTCCCCGACCTGTGGGCGGAGGGCGCGACGCTTCCGGCGGCGCCGCCGCGCGCCGGCCTCTCCCCCGACGCTCCGGCGTGCGTCATGTTCACCTCGGGGTCGACCGGCACGCCCAAGGGCGTGGTGGCCCCGCACCGGGCGCTCACCGGCACTCTGTGCGACCAGGACTACGCCCCGTTCGGGCCCGGCGAGGTGTGGCTGCAGTGCGCCCCGGTCTCCTGGGACGCCTTCGCCACCGAACTCCTCGGCCCGCTGATGGGCGGCGCCACGTGTGTCCTGCAGCCGGGCCAGCGCCCGGACCCGCTGCTGATCGCGCAGCTCGCCGAGGAGCACGGCGCGACCGTGCTCAAGGCCTCCGCCGGCCTGTTCAACCTGCTGGTCGACGAGCACCCGGAGATCCTTCCCCGGCTGCGCGCCGCCTTCACCGGCGGCGAGGCCGCCTCGGTGGCCCATGTGGCGCGGCTGCTCGAGGACTTCGGCCATATACGGGTGGGCAACGGCTACGGCCCCGCCGAGAGCATGGGGTTCTCCACCGTCCACACCGCGACCGAACGGGACGTCGCCTCCGGCAGCGTTCCGGTCGGCCGTCCCGTGCGGGGCAAGCGGGCACAGGTGCTGGACGGTTCGCTCCGCCGTGTGCCCCCAGGCGTCCCCGGCGAACTCCACCTCTCCGGGACCGGACTCGCGCTCGGCTACCTCGGCAGTCCGGCGGCCACCGCGGAGCGGTTCGTCGCCGACCCGTACGGCCCTCCCGGCAGCCGGATGTACCGGACCGGGGACCTGGTGCGCTGGCGCCGGGACGGCGTGCTCGAATACCTCGGCCGGACCGACGACCAGGTCAAGATCCGCGGCTTCCGCGTCGAGCCCGCGGAGGTCCAGGCGGCGCTGACCACGCATCCCGGTGTCCGGCAGGCCGTGGTGCGCGTGCGCGAGGACCGTCCGGGCGACCCGCGCCTGGTCGCCTACGTCGTGCCGCACGGCGGGGACCTTCCGCCGGACCTCGCCGGGCACGCGGCCGAACGGCTGCCCGCCCACCTCGTCCCGGCCGCGTACGTCGCACTCGGGAAGCTGCCGCTCACCGCTAACGGCAAGCTGGACCACCGTGCGCTCCCGGCTCCCGACTGTGCGGCGGCCCGCACCGGGCGGGCGCCGCGGACGGCGAGCGAGGAGATCTTCTGCGGCCTCTTCGCGGAGGCCCTGGGTCTGGATGCGGTCGGGGCGGAGGACGACTTCTTCGCCCTCGGCGGGCACTCGCTGCTCGCGATGCGGCTGCTGAGCCGGGCCCGGGCCGCGCTGGGCGTCGAGCTGACCGTCGGCGACCTGTTCCGGATGCCGACTCCCGCAGCGCTTGCCGCGGGTGCCCGGACCGCCGGGCCCGCCCGGCCGCCGCTGCACGCGAGGGAGCGGGGCGGCGCACTGCCGCTGTCGTACGCGCAGCAGCGGCTGTGGTTCCTCACCGACTCCGAGGACGGCGGCACCACGTACAACTCGCCGTACGCCCTGCGGCTGCGGGGACGCCTGGACGCCGACGGTCTGGCCGCGGCTCTCGCCGACCTGACCGCCCGTCACGAGGTGCTGCGCACCGTCTTCCCGCAGACGGACGGGGTGCCGCGCCAGGAGGTCCTGCCGCCCGGCGCGTGCCCGCTCCCCGTGGAGGAGTGCTCCCGCGAGGGCCTGGCGGCCAGGCTTCACGAAGCCGCCGGCCGGGTGTTCGACCTGGCGTCCGAGCCCCCCTTCACGGCCCGGCTGTTCCGCACGGCACCGGACGACCACGTCCTGCTGCTGGTGCTGCACCACATCGCCAGCGACGGCTGGTCGCGCGAGGTGCTGCTCCGCGACCTGGGCACCGCCTACACCGCCCGCAGCAACGGCCGGTCACCGGACTGGGACGCACTCCCCGTCCAGTACGCCGACTACACCCTCTGGCAGCGCGAACTCCTCGGCGACCCCCACGACCCCGGCAGCCTCCTCGCCACCCAGCTCGACCACTGGCGCCACACCCTCGCCGGCCTCCCCGAGCAGATCGACCTGCCGGCCGCCGGAGGCGGGGCGGAGCCGCGGGACCGGCGGGGCGCCGTGGTGAACGCCGAGATGTCCCCCGCCACCCACTCCCGTGTGGTGGAACTCGCGCGGGAGACCGGCACCACCGTCTTCATGGTCCTCCACGCCGCACTCGCCGCCACCCTCACCCGCCTCGGCGCCGGCACCGACATCCCCCTCGGCACCCCCGTCGCCGGACGCACCGACCAAGCCCTCGACCACCTCATCGGCTTCTTCGTCAACACCCTCGTCCTCCGCACCGACACCAGCGGCAACCCCACCTTCCGCACCCTCCTGCACCGCGTACGCAACACCGACCTCACCGCCTACGCCCACCAGGACCTCCCCTTCGACCGTGTCGTCGAGGACCTCAACCCGGCCCGCGCCGCCGGACGCAACCCGCTCTTCCAGACCATGCTCGTCCTGCAGAACGAGCAGGCGACCGACGCTCCGGGGGCGCAGTTGGGAGAGCTGACGGCCTCCTGGGAGCCGGTGGGCACCGGCGAGGTCAAGTTCGACCTCACCTTCGCCTTCACCGACCGCCGTGCCGCGGACGGCGCGCCCGCCGGCCTCGCCCTCGGGCTGGAGTACGCCGGCGGCCTGTTCGACCGCGCGGACGCCGCCGCCCTGGCCGCCCGGACGGCCCGGCTGCTGGCGGCCGCGACCGCGGACCCGGACCAGCCCCTCGGCGGGATCGACGTCATGGACACGGAGGAACGCCACCGGACTCTGCACGCGTGGAACGCCACCGACGCCCCGCGGGAGGAGAACCGCACGGTTCCGCAGCGGATCGCGGAACGCGCCGCGCACACGCCCACGGCCGTCGCCGTGTCCGACGGCACGACGACCGTCGGCTACGCGGAGCTGAACAGCCGCGCCGACCGCCTGGCGCATCTGCTCCTCGGTCTCGGCGTCGGAAGGGGCGGCGTCGTCGGGGTGTGCCTGGAGCGTTCCGCTGACATGGTCGTGACCCAGCTGGCCATCCTGAAGGCGGGGGCCGCCTACGTGCCGCTGGACCCGCGACACCCCGCCGACCGGCTGGCGTTCGTCCTGACCGACACGGCCGCCTCGCTGGTGGTGTCGTGCCGCGACCTCGCGCAGACGTTCGCGGGGACCCTTCCGGAGACGGCGAGCGGTTCCTCCGGGTCCCGCCTCCTGCTCCTCGACGAGGAGGAGGCGCGTCTGCGGGCGCAGCCCCACACCCCCGTGGCGACCGAGGTCGGCGGCCACGACGCGGCCTACGTGATCTACACCTCCGGTTCGACCGGCCGCCCGAAGGGCGTGGTGGTGGAGCACCGGGCTCTCGCCGACCTCGTCGCATGGCACAACGACCGCTACGCCGTCAGCCCGGAGGACCGGACGGGGCAGACGGCGGCGCCGGGGTTCGACGCGGCTGTCTGGGAGGTGTGGCCCTACCTGTGCGCCGGCGCCTCCGTGCACCTTCCCGCCGAGGACGTGCTGGACGATCCCGCGGCTCTCGCGGCCTGGACCGCCGACACCGCGCTGACGCTGTGTTTCCTCTCGACTCCCCGCCTGGAGACCGTGCTGGACGATCCGTCGCTGGCGTCCGGCCGGCTGCGGGCCGTGCTCACCGGCGGGGACGCCCTGCGACGGCGGCCCGCGCCGGGACTCCCGTTCCGGGTCGTGAACCACTACGGGCCGACGGAGTGCACGGTCGTCGCCACCGCAGGCGACGTCGCCGCGCGGGAAACGGCGGACTCCCCCGACATCGGACGTCCCGTGGACAACACCCGCGCCTACGTCCTGGACGAGCGGCTCGGCGCCGTCCCGCCCGGGGTGGTCGGCGAGCTGTACCTGGCCGGCACCGGCCTGGCACGCGGCTACCTCGGCCGGCCGGGCCTGACCGCCGGGCGTTTCGTCGCCTGCCCGTTCGGCGCCCCGGGTGCACGCATGTACCGCACCGGCGATCTGGTGCGGTGGGACCGTGACGGCACGCTGCACTTCGCGGGCCGCGCCGACCACCAGGTCAAGATCCGCGGTGTCCGGATCGAACTCGGGGAGATCGAGGCCGCGCTCGCCTCCCGCCCCGAGGTCTCACAGGCGGCGGTCGTCGTGCGCGAGGACCGGCCCGGGGACCGGAGGCTGGTCGGCTACGTGGTCGCGCCGGAAGCCTCCACCCGGACGCTGCGCGACCACCTGCGGGACACGCTGCCCGCCGCGATGGTCCCGGCGGACCTGGTGCCGCTCGACGCGTTCCCGCTGACGGCCAACGGCAAGCTGGACCGTGCGGCCCTCCCCCGCCCGCTCCGCAGCACCGGAACGCGGCGGGCACCGCGGACGCCGCGCGAGCAGATCCTGTGCGACCTGTTCGCCGAACTGCTCGACGTTCCCGACGGGGTGGACCCGGACGACGACTTCTTCGCGCTGGGCGGCCACTCGCTGCTGGCCGGCCGGCTGATCGCCCGGGCCGGGGCCACGCTGGGTGCCGGCCTGACGGTCCGTGACCTGTTCCGTGCGCCGACTCCGGCGTCCCTGGCGGGCCTGGCCCTGGGCGCCGCCCCGGCGCGGCCGCCGTTGCGGACCGGCACACGCCCGGCCCGGCTGCCGCTGTCCCCGGCGCAGCGCCGCCTGTGGTTCCTCAACCGGCTGGACGGCGGGACGGGGGCCTACGCGGTGCCGGCGGCCTTCCGGCTGCGGGGCGCCCTGGACCGGCATGCGCTCGAACAGGCGCTGGGCGACGTGGTGTCCCGGCACGAGGCGCTGCGCACCGTCTTCCCCGAGGAGGCGGGGGAACCGCATCAGGTCGTGGTGGCGGCGGATGCCGCCCGCCCGTCCCTGGGCACGTCCGGGGTGGCGGGGAGCGGCTGGAGGGAGGTGGTCGACGCACTCGTCGCACGCCCCTTCGACGTCACGTGTGACCTGCCGTTCCGGGCCGCGCTGGTGGAACGGGCCCCCGAGGACCACGTGCTGGTGATGGTGATGCACCACATCGTCAGCGACGGCTGGTCGTTCGGGCCGCTGCTCCGCGACCTGTCCGGTGCGTACGCCGCGCGGGCGGCCGGACGGGAGCCGCAGGGGCGTCCGCTGCCGGTGCAGTACGCGGACTACGCCCTGTGGCAGCGGGAGGTGCTGGGCTCCGAGGACGACCCCGGGAGCGTGTGCGCCGGGCAGCTCGACCACTGGCGGAGCGCGCTCGCGGGTCTGCCGGACGAGCTGGCGCTGCCCACGGACCGGCCGCGTCCGGCCGTGGCGGACCACGGCGCGGGACTGGTGTCGGCCGACTGGGACGCCGCGCTGCACCGCTCCGTGGCAGAGCTCGCCCGCGCCCACGGGGTGACCCTGTTCATGGTCGCCCACGCGGCGCTCGCCGCGCTGCTGACGCGGCTCGGGGCGGGCACCGACGTGCCCGTGGGCACGCCGGTGGCGGGCCGCACCGACCCGGCGCTGGACGACCTGGTCGGGTTCTTCGTCAACACCCTGGTGCTGCGCGCCGACACGGACGGGAACCCACGCTTCCGGGAGCTGCTGGAGCGGGTGCGGGAGACCGACCTCACCGCCTTCAGCCACCAGGACCTGCCCTTCGAGCGGCTGGTGGAGGAGCTCAACCCCGCGCGGTCGCTCGCCCGGCATCCGCTGGTGCAGGTGCTGCTGGTGCTGCAGAACACGGGATCCGCGCCGCTGGACCTGCCGGGCGTGCGGGTGGAGGACGTGCCGGTCTCCGGCAACGGCACGTCCTTCGACCTCACGGTCGGCCTGCGCGAACGCCACGGCGCCGACGGCGCGCCGGCCGGCATCGAGGCGGGCGTCGGCTACCGGACCGATCTCTTCGACCACGCCACCGCGGCGGGCATCGCGGAGCGGCTGCGGCGACTGCTGGCCGCCTTCACCGCCGACCCGGACCTGCGGCTGCACGACGTGGACCTGCTGGGCGAGGACGAGGTCCGCGCCCTGCAGGACGGGAACGCCACGGCGCACGAGGTCGCCGGGACCACGCTCCCGGCCCTGTTCGCCGCGCAGGTGCGGCGCACTCCGGACGCCGTCGCGGTCGTCTTCGAGGACGAGACGCTGACCTACCGGGAGCTGGACGCCCGCGCGGACGATCTCGCCCGCCGGCTGCGCCGCCGCGGCGCCGGGCCGGAGGGGTGCGTCGCGGTCGCCCTGCCGCGGTCCCCGGACCTCGTCGTGGCGCTGTACGCCGTGCACAAGGCCGGCGCCGCCTACCTGCCCGTCGACCCGGACTACCCCCGCGACCGGGTGGCGGCCATGCTGGCGGACGCGGACCCCGTCGTGCACCTGACGCCGGGGACGCTGCGGGAGCTGCGGGACGAGGCGCCGTCGTCGTCCGCCCTGCCGGTCGTGACGCCGCGTCACCCGGCGTACGTCATCTACACCTCGGGGTCCACCGGGCGGCCCAAGGGGGTGACCGTCCCGCACGAGGCCATCGTCAACCGGTTGTGCTGGATGCAGCACGCCTACGGGCTGACGACCGGTGAGGCGGTGCTGCAGAAGACGCCGTCCAGCTTCGACGTGTCGGTGTGGGAGTTCTTCTGGCCGCTGACCGTCGGGGCGACCCTGGTGGTGGCCCGGCCGGGCGGCCACCGGGAGCCGGAGTACCTCGCCCGGCTGGTGCGGAGCCGTGGGATCACCACGCTGCACTTCGTGCCGTCGATGCTGGAGGCGTTCCTCGCCGAGCCGGAGGCGGCGCACTGCCCGTCGCTGCGGCGGGTCGTGTGCAGCGGGGAGGCGCTGCCGACCGCGCTCGCGGAGCGCTGTGCCCGCGTGCTGGGGCCTTCGGTGGAGATCCACAACCTGTACGGGCCCACCGAGGCGGCGGTCGACGTCACCGCGCACCGCTTCACGGGCGCCGACACCGAGCGCGGCACTCCCACCGTCCCCCTCGGCACTCCGGTGTGGAACACCCGCGTGCACGTGCTCGACCGGTGGCTGCGGCCGGTGCCGCCCGGGGTCCCCGGTGAGCTGTACCTGGCCGGGACGCAGCTCGCCCGCGGCTACCTCGGGCAGCCGGCGCTCACCGCCGGACGGTTCGTGGCCGACCCGCACGGTCCGGCCGGGGAACGGATGTACCGCACCGGCGACCTGGTGCGCCGCCACCGGGACGGGGTGCTGGAGTTCCTCGGGCGCACCGACGACCAGGTGAAGCTCCGCGGCTTCCGCATCGAGCCCGGCGAGGTGGCCCAGGCGCTCACCGGCCACCCCGGCGTCCACCGCGCCGCCGTCGTGCTGCGGGAGGACCGGCCCGGCGACCTGCGGCTCGTCGCCTACGTCGTGGGCGGCGAGGACGCGGCGGAGGTGCGCCGGTACGCCGCCGCCACGCTGCCGGCCCACATGGTGCCCGCGGCGGTGGTCCCGGTCCCCGAGATCCCCGTCTCGCCGAGCGGGAAGCTGGACCGTGCGGCGCTCCCCGCACCGCGCTGGGTCACCGACGGGGCGAAGACGCCGCCGCGGGACGCCCGGGAACGGCGGTTGTGCGCGCTGTACTCCGGCCTGCTGGGCACCGAGGTGAGCGGCGTCGACGACGACTTCTTCGCCCTGGGCGGCCACTCGCTGCTCGCGGCCCGGCTGCTGCACGCGGTGCGGGAGGAGTTCGGCGTCGACCCGGGCCTGGGGACGCTCTTCGAGGCCCCGACTGTCGCGCAACTGGCCGCCCGGATCGGCAGGTTGCTGGACGACGGCGGAAAACCCGCGAACGGGACGCGCGCGGCGGAAGGGCTGGACGTGCTGCTTCCGCTGCGCGGCGGGACGGCGCCGGAGCAGGCACCGCTGTTCTGCGTGCACCCCGCTGCGGGCATCGGCTGGGTCTACTCGACCCTGCTCCGCCACCTCGACGGCAGCCGGCCGGTGTACGCCCTGCAGGCCAGGGGGCTGACGGGCGAGACGGGCCCGGCGGCCCGGCTGGCGGAGATGGTGGAGGACTACGCCGCCCGCATCCGCGAGGTGCAGCCGCACGGGCCGTACCACCTGCTCGGCTGGTCCTTCGGAGGACTGGTGGCCCACGCGCTGGCCACCCGGCTGCAGGGCGAGGGCGAACCCGTCGACCTGCTGGCGGTGCTGGACGGCTATCCCGGAACGGGGACGCCGCTCTCCGCAGCGCCCGCGGCCGGCTCCGCGGAGTCCCTGACCGCTCTGCTCGCCTCGCTCGGGCACCGGCCGCCCGACCACGGCCGGACCACGCTGCGGGACGTGGCCGAGCGGCTCGCCGGCGTGGGCCCGCTGGCCGGGCTGGGCCCGTCCGGCGTGGAACGGCTGAGCGAGGTGTTCGCCAACAACCGGCGGCTGCTCGGCGAGTTCGCCCCGGAACGGTTCGACGGCCCGATGGACGTGTTCGTCGCCACGGCCGACAAGACCGCGGACAGCCCCGCGCCGCAGCTCTGGCTGCCGCACGTCGGCGGGCGCCTCGGCGTCCACCGGGTGCCGTGCCGGCACGGCGAACTGGCTCTCCCCGGCCCGGCGGCCCGCATCGGGGAGGTTCTCGCCTCCCGGCTGCGGCAGGTACCGGCAGGTGCCGTCGGCCGCCCCGGCTGACCGGGCCCGAGCCCGTACGGCCCGCCCCCCCGCTCTTCCCCACCCACGACCCACCGGAACACCACACCGAGAAGGAGCCCGACATGACCGTCGTTCACCCCGCACAGCCCGCCGAGGCCCGCGCCGCCGGCGCCGAGAGCGCCGGGACCTCCGAGAGCACCGTGCGCCGCTACTACGACCTGGTCGACAGCGGCGACGTCGCCGGCCTCGTCTCGCTGTTCACACCGGACGCCACCTACCACCGGCCCGGCTACCGGCCGATGGTGGGCCACGAGGCGATGACCAGCTTCTACTCCGGGGAGCGCGTCATCAAGGAGGGCCGCCACACCCTGGACACGGTCGTGGAGCACGGTGACCGGATCGCCGTGCACGGCGAGTTCAACGGCGTGCTCCGGGACGAGAGCACGGTGAGCCTGCGCTTCGCCGACTTCTTCCAGGTCGCGGGGGACGGCCGGTTCAGCCGCCGCGACACCTTCTTCTTCGCCCCCCTGGTCTGAGCGGGGGCCTCCCGCCCCTGCGGGCCTCCCCGCACGGCGCCACGCGTCCCGCACCACCCGCACCACCCGCACCCTCACACCCATCCGCACCGTCACATGCCGACACGAACCGTCACGAACGGAAAGGACCTCCGCATGACCCTCACCGCCCCTGAAGGATCCGTCGCTCCGCCCGTCGCACAGCAGCCCGCCCGCCGCCCGGGCCACGGCGACGCGTTCACCGCGCACATGGTCGCCACCGACTGGACCGCGTCCCGGGGCTGGGCCACCCCCGAGCTGCAGCCTCTGGAGAACCTCAGCCTGCACCCCGGAACGCTCGGCCTGCACTACGCGCAGGTGGTCTTCGAAGGGCTCAAGGCGCACCGCCGGGTGGACGGCGGCATGTCCGTCTTCCGCCCCTGGGACCACGCCCGCCGGTTCCGGCGTTCGGCACGCCGGCTGGCGATGCCGGAACTGCCGGAGGAGCTGTTCGTCTCGTCGATCGAGCAGCTGGTCTCGACGGACGAGGGGATGCTGTCCGACGACCCGTCGCACAGCATCTACCTGCGGCCGCTGATGTTCGGCGCCGACGCCAACCTGATGCTGCGGCCCTCGGAGCAGTACCGGTACCTGCTCATGGCGTTCGTCGCCGGCGGCTTCTTCGGCCAGGACGTCGAGACCGTCTCGGTCTGGGTCAGTCACGAGCACAGCCGCGCCATCCCCGGCGGCACCGGGAACGTCAAGTGCGCCGGCAACTACGCCGGCTCGTTCGTGGCCCAGCGCGCCGCCCAGGAGGCCGGCTGCCAGCAGGTGGTGTGGCTGGACCCGGTGGAGCGCCGCTGGGTGGAGGAGATGGGCGGCATGAACATGTTCTTCGTCCGGGGCAGCGGACCCGGCGCGGAGATCGTCACGCCGCAGCTGAGCGGTTCGCTGCTGCCCGGCGTCACCCGCGACACGCTGCTGGCGCTCGCCGAGCGGGCCGGCTACACGGCCAGGGAGGAGCGCATCAGCCTGGATCAGTGGCGTGACGAGTGCGCCCGCGGCGTCATCACGGAGGTCTTCGCCTCGGGTACGGCGGCCGTGGTGACGCCGGTCGGCGAGGTGCGCGACGAGGGCGGCGACTGGGTCATCGGCGACGGCAGGCCGGGGCCGGTCACCCTGCAGCTGCGGCAGCAGCTGGTCGACCTCCACCACGGCACCCTGGCGGACCCCGACGGCTGGCTCCACCGCATCTCCTGACGCCACCGGGAGCCCGGGTGCCCGGGTGCCCGGTGCGGGGCACGTCACCCGTCACCGGCACCCGGGGGAGACCCGGTGGAACCGGCGCACCTCTCACATCCCGGACCTCCCCGGGTCACACGGACCGGGCTGAGAGAAGAAGGTCACAGCTTGGTCCTCTGCAGTTCCCTAGTCGATCTGTCTTAGCATCCGACCATGACGGCCCCGCCTGACGACCGGCTCGAGCTGGCTTCCGAGTTCCCCGACGTGACCCATGAGCAGTGGCAGCGCCTAGTGGCGGGCGTACTGCGGAAGACGGGCAGGGACGTCGAGGGGGCCGAGGCCGAGAAAGCGCTGTCCACCGCGGTGGAGGACGGCATCGCCACCCTGCCGCTGTACACCGCCGCCGACCCCGCTCCCGAGCCGGGACTGCCGGGGTTCGCTCCGTTCGTCCGCGGCGGCCGGGCCGAGGGAAACACCGTCGGCGGCTGGGGCGTACGGCAGCGGCACGCGGGAGCCGACAACGCCGCGGTGCTCGCGGACCTGGAGAACGGCGTCACCTCGCTCTGGCTCTCGGTGGGCGAGGACGGCATCCCGGTCGACGCACTCCCCCGGGTCCTCGACGGCGTCTACCTCGACCTTGCACCCGTCGTCCTGGACGCGGGAGCCGCGTTCGAGCCCGCCGCGCGGGAGCTGCTGCGCCTCTGCACCGAGCGGGGCGTGGCCGCGGACGACGTCCGGGGCAACCTCGGGGGCGACCCGCTGGGCCACCAGGCCCGCACCGGGCAGGAGACCGGCTTCGCGGCGGTGACCGCCCTCGCCCGGCGGTGCGCCGAGCAGTACCCGCACCTGCGGGCCCTGACGGTCGACGCGACGCCGTACCACGAGGCCGGCGGGTCGGCCGCGCAGGAACTGGGGTGCGCGCTCGCCACCGGGGTGGCCTCCCTGCGGGAGCTGACCGCTGCCGGACTCGGCGCGGCCGAGTCCTGCGCGCAGCTGGAGTTCCGCTTCGCGGCGACCGCCGACCAGTTCCTGACCATCGCCAAGCTGCGGGCCGCACGCCGCCTGTGGGCGAGGGTGGCGGAGGTCTGCGGGGTGCCGGAGGCGGGCGCGCAGGTGCAGCACGCGGTGACCTCGCCGGTGATGATGACGCGCCGGGACCCGTGGGTGAACATGCTGCGGACGACGGTCGCGGCGCTGGCCGCCGGAGCGGGCGGCGCCGACTCCGTGACCGTGCTGCCCTTCGACCACGCGCTGGGTCTGCCGGACGCGTTCGCGCGCCGCATCGCCCGCAACACCTCGACGATCCTCATCGAGGAGTCGCACCTCGCCCGGGTGACCGACCCGGCCGGCGGCTCCTGGTACGTGGAACACCTCACCGACGAACTCGCCAACAGGGGCTGGGAGTTCTTCCGGACGATCGAGCGGGCGGGCGGGCAGGCCGCCGCCCTGCGGTCGGGCCGGCTGGCGGAGGAGCTGTCCGGAGCCTGGGAGGCCCGGAGCGGCCGGCTCGCCCGGCGGCGCGAGCCCGTCACCGGTGTCAGCGAGTTCCCGCACCTCGACGAGAAGCCCGTCGTACGCGCCCCCGGGCCCGAACGGCCCACCGGTGGTCTGCCGCGCGTCCGCCGCGACGACGCGTACGAGGCCCTGCGGGCCCGTTCCGACGCCCACCTGGCAGCCACCGGCCGCCGGCCGCGCGTCTTCCTGGCGACGATCGGCCCGGCCGCGGCCCACACGGCGCGGGCCACCTTCGCCTCCAACCTCTTCCAGGCCGGTGGCATCGAGCCCGTCACGGAGGGGCCGTTCGAGGAGAGCGGCGCCACCGAGGTCTGCCTCTGCTCCAGCGACGAGCTGTACGAGGAGCGTGCGCAGGCCGTGGCCGAGGAGCTGCGGGCCGCCGGGGCCTCGCACGTGTTCCTCGCCGGACGCCCCGGGCCGTACCCGGGCGTCGACACCTACGTGCACGCCGGATGCGACGCCGTCGCCGTGCTCTCCGCCGTCCTCGACCGCAGGGAAGAGTCCCGATGAGCATCCCCGACTTCTCCGAGATCGAGCTGGGCTCGCCGACCGCGCACGGCGGCCCGGACGCGTGGCGTACGGCCGTCAAGCAGGCCACCGGCGCGGACGATCCGCTGTGGGAGACGCCCGAGGGCATCCCGGTCAAGTCCCTGTACACGGCCGATGACCTGGCGGGGCTGGACTTCCTCGGCACCTACCCCGGCGCCGCCCCGTACCTGCGCGGCCCGTACCCGACGATGTACGTCAACCAGCCGTGGACCATCCGCCAGTACGCGGGCTTCTCCACGGCGGAGGAGTCCAACGCCTTCTACCGCCGCAACCTGGCGGCCGGGCAGAAGGGCCTGTCGGTCGCCTTCGACCTGCCCACGCACCGCGGCTACGACAGCGACCACCCGCGCGTCACCGGGGACGTCGGCATGGCGGGCGTGGCGATCGACTCGATCTACGACATGCGTCAGCTCTTCGACGGCATCCCGCTGGACAGGATGACCGTCTCCATGACGATGAACGGCGCCGTGCTGCCGGTGCTGGCGCTGTACATCGTGGCGGCCGAGGAGCAGGGCGTGCCGGCCGAGAAGCTGGCGGGGACCATCCAGAACGACATCCTCAAGGAGTTCATGGTCCGCAACACCTACATCTACCCGCCGAAGCCGTCGATGCGGATCATCTCCGACATCTTCGCCTTCACCTCCCAGCGGATGCCGCGGTACAACTCCATCTCCATCTCCGGCTACCACATCCAGGAGGCCGGGGCGACGGCCGACCTGGAGCTGGCCTACACCCTCGCGGACGGCGTGGAGTACATCCGCACCGGGATGGCGGCGGGGCTGGACGTGGACGCGTTCGCCCCGCGGCTCTCCTTCTTCTGGGCGATCGGCATGAACTTCTTCATGGAGGTCGCGAAGCTGCGCGCCGCCCGCCTGCTGTGGGCGAAGCTGGTCCGGCAGTTCGACCCGAAGAACGCCAAGTCGCTGTCGCTGCGCACCCATTCGCAGACCTCCGGGTGGTCGCTGACCGCGCAGGACGTGTACAACAACGTCACCCGTACCTGCGTCGAGGCGATGGCCGCCACCCAGGGGCACACGCAGTCGCTGCACACCAACGCCCTCGACGAGGCGCTGGCCCTGCCCACCGACTTCTCCGCGCGGATCGCCCGCAACACGCAGCTGCTCATCCAGCAGGAGTCCGGCACGACCCGGGTCATCGACCCGTGGGGCGGCAGCGCCTACGTGGAGAAGCTGACCCACGACCTGGCGCGTCGGGCCTGGCAGCACATCCAGGAGGTCGAGGAGGCCGGCGGGATGGCGCAGGCGATCGACGCCGGCATCCCCAAGCTGCGCATCGAGGAGGCGGCGGCCCGCACCCAGGCCCGGATCGACTCCGGGCGCCAGCCGGTGATCGGGGTCAACAAGTACCGCGTCGACAGCGACGAGCAGATCGACGTCCTCAAGGTCGACAACTCCTCGGTCCGCGCCCAGCAGGTCGAGAAGCTGCGGCGGCTGCGCGCGGAGCGCGACGAGACCGCCTGCCGGGACGCGCTCGACGCGCTGACCCGGGCCGCGGGCGGTGAGGGCAACCTGCTGGAGCTGGCCGTGAACGCGGCCCGTGCGAAGGCCACCGTCGGCGAGATCTCGGACGCCCTGGAGAAGGTGTACGGGCGGCACGCGAGCCAGATCCGTACCATCTCGGGGGTGTACCGCAACGAAGCCGGCGCGTCCCCTTCCGTGGAGCGCACCCGTGGTCTGGTGGCCACGTTCGAGGAGGCGGAGGGCCGCCGTCCGCGCATCCTGGTCGCCAAGATGGGCCAGGACGGCCACGACCGCGGCCAGAAGGTGATCGCCACCGCCTTCGCCGACCTCGGCTTCGACGTGGACGTCGGCCCGCTGTTCCAGACCCCCGCCGAAGTCGCCCGGCAGGCCGTCGAGGCGGACGTGCACGTCGTCGGCGTCTCGTCCCTGGCGGCGGGACACCTCACCCTCGTCCCGGCGCTCAAGGAGCAGCTGGCCGAGGAGGGGCGCGAGGACATCATGATCGTGGTCGGCGGCGTGATCCCGCCGCAGGACGTTCCGACGCTGCTGGAGATGGGCGCGGCCGCGGTGTTCCCGCCGGGCACGGTGATCCCGGACGCGGCGTACGACCTGGTGGAGCAGTTGGCGGCCGGCCTCGGACACGACCGCTGAAGCCCATGGCCATCGACCTCGACACGTACGTCAAGGGCGTCCTCGCGGGGAAGCGGGCCGTCGTCGCGCGCGCCATCACGCTCGTGGAGTCCACGCGCCCGCAGCACCGCGCGCTCGCGCAGGAGCTGCTGACCGAACTCCTGCCGCACAGCGGCCGGGCGCGGCGGATCGGCGTCAGCGGTGTACCGGGCGTGGGCAAGTCGACGTTCATCGACGCGTTCGGCACGATGCTCACCTCGTTCGGACACCGGGTGGCGGTGCTGGCGGTCGACCCCTCGTCCAGCCGCACGGGCGGCTCCATCCTCGGGGACAAGACCCGGATGGAACGGCTCGCCGTCGACCCGGCGGCCTTCGTCCGCCCCTCCCCCACCGCCGGCACGCTCGGCGGGGTGGCCAAGGCGAGCCGCGAGTCGATCGTGGTGATGGAGGCGGCCGGCTACGACGTGGTGCTGGTGGAGACGGTCGGGGTCGGCCAGTCGGAGACCGCGGTCGCGAACATGGTCGACTCGTTCCTGCTGCTCACCCTGGCACGTACCGGCGACCAGCTGCAGGGCATCAAGAAGGGCGTCCTGGAACTCGCCGACGTCATCGCCGTCAACAAGGCGGACGGCCCGCACGAGCGCGACGCCCGCGCCGCCGGGCGCGAACTGGCGGGCGCGCTGCGGCTGATGCACGGCAAGGACGCGTTCTGGACGCCGCCCGTGCTCAGTTGCAGCGCCCGGGAGTCGACCGGCCTGGACACCGTCTGGGAACGCCTGGAGGAGCACCGGTCCCGGCTGGAGGCGTCCGGCCGCCTGGCGGGGAAGCGCCGCGACCAGCAGGTCGACTGGGCCTGGTCGATGGTCCGCGACGAACTCCTCGGCCGCCTCCATGCCGACCCCGAGGTCCGGCGCCTCTCCCCCGCCCTGGAACAGCAGGTCAGGGACGGCGCGCTGACGGCGACCCGGGCGGCCGAGCGCATCCTCGACGCGTTCCGCGCAGGCCCGGCGCAGGGCGCCGCCGACGACCCGCACGGCTGACCCCGGCCGGGGCTCCGGCGCGGCCGGTCCGCCCCGGAGTCCCGGGGCGCCCGGGCCGGCGGGTCAGGACAGGTGGAGCGCCTCGCCCGGACCGATGGGTATGCCGAGGAGCAGCCAGGCCACGAACAGCAGCATCCAGCCGACGTAGAACGCCACGGTGTACGGCAGGACCAGCGCGAAGAGGGTTCCCAGGCCCGCCCGCCTGTCGTACTGCTGGATGAAGCCGAGCATGATCGCGACGTACGGGCTCAGCGGGACGATGCAGTTCGTCGACGAGTCGGCGATGCGGTAGGCGAGCTGCACATAGGCGGGGTTGACGTCCTGCAGCATGAACATCGGTACGAAGATGGGCGCTTCGATGGCCCACAGCCCCGAACCGCTCGCGATGAGAAGGCTCAGCACGAGGGTGATCAGGCTGAAGCCGACGAGCCCGCCCACACCCGAGACGTCCAGACTCTCCATCAGCTCGGCGCCGTTGACGGCGACCCACAGGCCGAGCCGGCTCCACTCGAAGTAGGCGATGGCCTGCGCCGCGGCGAAGATCAGGACGAGGAAGCCGCCGAGGTTCTTCGCGGCCTCCGCCATGTAACGGGGCACGTCGCCGCTGCTGCGCAGCGCGTTGACGGTGACACCGTAGGCCACCGCCCCCACCACGAACAGCAGGAAGAGCAGCGGGACGATGCCGTCCAGGAGCGGCGACTCGACCAGCGAACCGCCCTCGCCCCGCAGGGGCGAAGAGGACGGAACCACGCACGCGACGACGAGGAGCAGGTAGGCGCCGATCGCCAGCAGGGCGTTGCGCAGGCCGCGGCGCTGCTCGGGAGTCACCTGGGACCGTTCCAGGGCTGCGGCGTCGTCGTCCTCCTCGTCCTCGGCCCGGTAGGTGCCCAGACGGGGTTCCACGATCTTCTCGGTGACGAACACGCCGATGAGGGTGAGGACCACGACCGAGGCGACCATGAAGTACCAGTTCGCGACCGGGGACACCTCGGCCCCGGAGTCCACGATGCCGGCGGCCTCGGTGGAGATCCCGGACAGCAGCACGTCGGTGCCGGCGACGAAGAAGTTCGCCGAGAATCCGGCGCCGGCCGCGGTGAACCCGGCGGCGAGCCCCGCCAGCGGATGCCGGCCCACGGCGCGGAAGACGAGCGCCGCCAGCGGCGGGATGACGATGAAGGCCGCGTCGGACGCGAGGTTTCCGCAGATGCCGGTGAGGACGACGGCGGCCGTCACCAGGCGGGGCGGCGCGGCCAGGATCACCCGTTTGACGGCCGACTCGATCAGTCCGACCTGCTGGGCGAGGCCGATGCCGAGCATCATGACCACCACCAGGCCCAGCGGCGGGAACTGCACGAAGTTGTCGAGCGCCGACGTCAGCATGTAGACGAGGCCGTCGCCCGTGAGCAGGCTGCGGACGGGCTCGGTCTCGCCGCTCTCCGGGTTCTCCACGGTGACGTCGAACAGGCTCGTCACACCGGAGGCGACGATGACGAGGAGAGCGAGATAGACGAACAGGATGAACGGGTGGGGGAGTTTGTTGCCGACCCGTTCGATGCCGCCGAGCATCTTGCTGGAGACATCGTTGGCGCGACTTCTCAAGGTGAGCGGCATGGGAACCTTCACTTTCGGATGAGCGGACCCTCGGGGGACGGTGTTTCCGGGAGACACCGGGTCCGCTGAGCGGGGGTCAGAGGACGGTGCCGTCCTCTCCGGGTGCCGCGTCGCGGCGTCGTGCGCGGTCGACTTCGACGAGGCCCTGTGCCAGGGCGCGGGCTCCCGTCGCCACCTGTTCGAGGTCGGTCCACTCTTCGGGGCAGTGGCTGCGGCCGCCGTGGGAGGGGACGAACAGCATGCCCATGGGCGCCAGCCGGGCCATGTGCGCGGCGTCGTGCCCGGCGCCGGAGAACATCGTGCGATGCGGCAGGCCCAGGCGCGTGTTTCCCTGCTCGAGGAGTTCCTGTATCCGGGTGTCGGCGGCGACCGGGTCGGAGGTGGAGAGGCTGTGGACGTCCGCCTGCACGCCGCGTCGCTCCGCGGCGGCCCGTGCCGCCTCGTGAAGCCCCCGGCCGCAGTCGTCCAGCCACTCCCGTTCCCCGGACCGGAACTCGACCCACAGGCGGGCGCGCCCCGGGACGACGTTCGGCGCGCCTGGCTCGATCTCGATCCGCCCGGTGGTGGCGACGCCGGTGCCCTCGTCGGCAGCGAGCCGCTCCACGGCCAGAACGGTCTCCGCCGCCGCGCAGGAGGCGTCGTAGCGGTAGTCCATCGGGGTGGCGCCCGCGTGGTCGGGCCGTCCGGTGAACTCGACCCGGTAGCGGTCGATGCCCGCGATGGCGCTCACCACGGCCACCGGCAGCCCTTCGTGTTCCAGCACCGGCCCCTGTTCGATGTGCAGTTCGAGGAAGGCGGCGACGTCGTCACCGGACCACCGGGCTTCCGGCAGGTCGTCGGGCGAACCGCCCACCCGGGCGAGGGCGTCGCGCAGCGTCTCCCCCGCACCGTCGTCCAGGTCCAGGTGCTCCCGCGTCACCTCGCCGACCAGGGCACGGCTTCCCACGCAGCTGAGACCGAACTGGTTCGGCTCCTCGTTGAAGAAGTCGACGACCCGCAGCTCGTGTTCCAGCGCGATGCCCGCGTCGGCGAGGGTCCGTACGGCTTCGAGGGCCCCGAGCACACCGATGATGCCGTCGAAACGTCCGCCGCCCTCGACGGTGTCGGTGTGCGAGCCGGTGACGAGTGCGGGAGCGTCGGTGCGCGCTCCGGGGAGGGTGCCGATGAGGTTGTCGACCGCGTCCCGGCGTACCGTCAGGCCCGCCGCACTCATGCGGGAGGCCATCCAGTCGCGGGAGGCCGCGTAGTACGGGGAGAACGCGCCGCGCGTCCATCCCGGCCGTTCGGGGTCGTGGAACTCCGCGAGGCGATCGAAGTCGGCGCGCAGCCGCTCCACCGAGCAGGCGGGGACTGCGGGGACCGGTCCGTGGGACATGAAGGGGCCTTTCAGGTGGTGCTGTACGGAGGTGCGGGGAGCGTCCGGGCCGATTCCTCGATCCGGGACGCGAGGGCGCGGGCGGCGGCGGTGAGGGCCCGGACCTCGGTGTGCGCGCGGTTCCCGTCGAAGCGGTGCTCCGGCCCGGCGATGCTGAGGGCGCAGGCCAGCCGCCCCTGCGGAAGGACGGGTACGCCGATGGCCACGGCGTGCGGGTCGACCTCGCCACGGCTGACGACGTAGCCCTGCTCGCGGATCCGGGCCAGCTGCGTGCGCAGCGTGGCCTTGGCCGGCGTACCGGGGGTGAACCGTTCCAGGCGCCCGCCGAGGACCCGGTCGATCACGTCCTGCGGCGCGAAGGCGAGCAGGGCCTTCGCGGAGGCTCCGGCGTGGAGTGGCCGCAGCGTCCCGGGCGCGAAGGACAGGCGCATGGAGTGCGGGGAGTCGAGGCTCTCCACGACCAGTGCCGAGAGGCCGGCGGGCACCGTGAGCAGCACGGTCTCGGAGGTCTCGGTCACCAGGTCGCGCAGGAAGGGAAGGGCCAGGGAGCGGAGGGTCTGGCCGGTGCCCGGACCGTCCTGGAGACGGGACAGCCGCGGGCCGACACGGTACGTTCCGTGCCCGTCGGCCTCCAGGAATCCGTCGTCGACGAGCCTGCGGACGAACCGGTAGACGGAGCTGGTGGAGAGCCCGGTGCGCGCTGCCACCTCGTCGGCGCGTTGCGGCCCGCCGTCGACGACGGCGGCGAGGACGTTCAGCCCTCTCGCGAACGAGGAGGAACGCGGTTCGCCGGGCATCAGCCGTCCTCTTCCGGTGGTGCGGGGAAGGGCGCCGGGGCGAGGAAGCGTCCACGTCCCGCCGCGGAGCGCACGGACTCGCCGTCCCAGATCACCTCGCCGCGGGAGACGGTGCACCGCACCCTGCCGCGGATCCGCATGCCGTCGAAGGGACTCCAGCCGGCGTTCGACCGCAGCCGGGAGCCGTCCACCGTCCACTCCGCGTCCGGGTCGAGGATCACCAGGTCGCCGTCCAGCCCGGGCCGCAGGTCGCCCTTGCGGTCCGCGAGGCCGAAGGCGTGTGCCGCCCGCGTGGAGAGGCTGCGCACCAGCTCACGGGGCGTCATCCGGCGCTCGTGCAGGGCCGCGCCGGCCACCAGCGGCAGCAGAGTCTCCACTCCCGGCCCGCCGGAGGCGTTGTCGAGGACGTGGTCGCGCTGCTTGAGGGCGAGCGGCCACGGGGCGTGGTCCGAGGCCACCATGTCGAGGGCGCCGCTGCGGAGCCGGTGCCAGAGCCCGTCGGCCTCCGCCGGGGTGCGCAGCGGCGGGTTGTACTTCAGCCGGGCGCCGCCGCGGACCATGTCCTGCTCGGTCAGGGTCAGATAGTGCGGGCAGACCTCGGTGGTGACCGAGGTGCCCGTGCGTCGGTGCCACTGCACCAGGTCGACGGCGTGCGGCGTGCTGACGTGGCAGAAGTGCAGGTGCACGCCGGAGGCCCGGGCGAACTCGAGCACGGCCGCCACGGCGGCCGTCTCGGCGACCGGCGGCCGGGAGACCCCGTGCAGCAGCGGCCCCGAGGCGCCGGACGCCCGCAGCCGCGCCAGGTTCCGCTGCACGATCTCGTCGTTCTCGGCGTGGACGCAGACCCGGAGTCCGGTCCGGGCGATCTCGGCGAACGCGTCGAGCATCTCCCCGTCCGGAGTCCGGGGGAAGCGCCGGGGGTCGGTCTGGAAGGTGGACAGCTTGAAGCAGGCCGCGCCCTCGGCCGCGAGCTTCGGGATCTCGGCGATGCCCTGCCCGCCGGGCTCGACGGTCGCGTACATCCCGACGTCGAGGTGCGCCTCGCGCAGCACCGCCGCCCGCTTGGCGCGGAAGGCGTCCACCGACCAGACCGGCCCGGCCTCGTCGAACGGCATCTCCAGCAGCGTCGTGACGCCGCCCGCGGCCGCGGAGCGGGTCGCGGCCTCGATGCCCTCCCCCGCATGGCTGAGGCAGTGCACGTGCGGGTCGACTACGCCCGGCAGAACGTACGCCCCGCCCGCGTCGACGCGCTCGGCGGCGGGCGCGTCGCTCGGCGTCTCGCGCACGGCCAGGACGCGTCCGTCGCGCACCCGGACCTCGCCGCGGGGGTACTCCCGCTGGGAGGTCACCACGTGGCCGGTCACGGAGAGGTCCGCGTCGAGGTCTTCCGGGTCGAACATGCGCCAGACCCTGCAACAGGTGTCACGACCCGACAACCGTCTTCCCACCCTTTGGGAATCCGCAGGTCGTCGCGTAGTCGAGGGGTCACGAGGGGTCCCGGGCCCGGCGCGGACGGCGGCGGGGGCGTGCCGTCGTGCGCTCGGCAGTCACGGGTCCTGCCCGCCGGCGCGTGTCCCACGTCACCCTCCACATCGTGGACGTGATCGGCGGTCCCCGCGGCGGGCGCGTAGGCTCGGCAGGAGCAGCTGGTTCGCCCCCGTCCGCCAGGCGGGACGCGTCGCAAGAGGGAACCCGGTGGGAATCCGGGACTGCCCCGCAGCGGTGAGCGGGAACGACCGCCGTCACACGCACTGGGCCCGGCAACGGACCTGGGAAGCGACGGCCTGTAGGTGTCCTGACGGGACGCGCCCGCGAGTCCGAAGACCTGCCACTGCCCGTACGCGGCCGAACCGCGCACGGACATCCCGGTGACCTCGAGGGCGGGTCGGCGTACACACCAGGCGGACGACCGCGCCTTGCCGCGCGGGGTCGTCTCCGTCCGGTCCGTCACCTTCGCACCCTCGTCCCCTCCGGGACTCACAGGGACGTCTCGCGAAGGAGAACTCCGTGACATCGAAGTCCGCAGCCGCGGCAGCACGGGCCACCGTGTACGGCTACCCGCGCCAAGGCCCGAACCGCGAACTCAAGAAGGCCGTCGAAGGCTACTGGAAGGGCCGCGTCACCGCGGACGCCCTCCGTGGCACGGCCGCCGAACTGCGCGCCGCAAACTGGCGGCAGCTGGCCGCAGCCGGCATCCAGGAGGTGCCGACGGGAGACTTCTCCCTCTACGACCACGTGCTGGACACCAGCGTCATGGTCGGCGCCGTCCCCGAGCGGCACCGTGAGGCCGTCGCCGCCGACGCCCTCGACGGCTACTTCGCCATGGCGCGCGGCACGCAGGACGTCGCGCCGCTGGAGATGACCAAGTGGTTCGACACCAACTACCACTACCTGGTCCCCGAGCTGGGCCCGGACACCGCCTTCGCCGCGGACTCCCGCAAGCAGGTCGCCGAGCTGAAGGAAGCGCTGGCCCTGGGCCTGAGCGCGCGTCCGGTCCTCGTCGGCCCCGTGACCTACCTGCTGCTGGCCAAGCCGGCCCCCGGCGTCGCCGCGGACTTCGACCCGCTGACCCTCCTCGACCGGCTGCTGCCCGTGTACGCGGAGGTCCTGGCCGACCTGCGGGCGGCCGGTGCGGCGTGGGTGCAGCTCGACGAGCCCGCGCTCGTCCAGGACCGCACCCCGGCCGAGCTGAACGCGGCCGCACGCGCCTACCGTGAGCTCGGCGGCCTCGCGGACCGTCCCCGGCTGCTCGTCGCGAGCTACTTCGACCGTCTCGGCGAGGCCCTGCCGGTGCTCGCGAAGGCGCCCGTGGAGGGCCTGGCCCTGGACTTCACCGGCGCCGGCGCCGGCAACCTCGACGCGCTCGCCGAAGTGGGCGGGCTCCCCGGCAAGCGGCTGGTCGCCGGTGTCGTGGACGGCCGCAACATCTGGGTGAACGACCTGGGGAAGTCGCTGACCACCCTCGGGACCCTGCTCGGCTTCGCGGACCGGGTCGACGTCGCCCCCTCCTGCTCCCTGCTGCACGTGCCCCTGGACACGGCTCCGGAACGGGACATCGACCCGCAGATCCTGCGCTGGCTGGCCTTCGCGCGGCAGAAGACCGCGGAGGTCGTCACGCTCGCCAGGGGCCTGGCCGACGGCACCGACACGATCGCCACGGAACTCGCGGCGAACCGCGCCGACCTGGCCTCCCGCGCCGGCTCGGCGCTCACCCGTGATCCGGCCGTCCGGGACCGCACCGCGGCCGTCACCGAGGCCGACTCCCTCCGCTCGCACGCGTATCCCGACCGGGCGGCGGCCCAGCGCACCCGGCTCGGCCTGCCGCTGCTGCCCGTCACCACCATCGGGTCCTTCCCGCAGACCGGCGCGCTGCGCGCCGCCCGCGCCGACCTGCGCGCCGGGCGCCTCGACACCGCCGGCTACGAGGACCGCGTCCGGGCCGAGATCCAGGAGGTCGTCACCTTCCAGGAGAAGGCGGGCCTGGACGTCCTGGTGCACGGCGAGGCCGAACGCAACGACATGGTGCAGTACTTCGCCGAACAGCTGACCGGCTACCTCGCCACGCAGCACGGCTGGGTGCAGTCCTACGGCACCCGCTACGTCCGGCCGCCGATCCTCGCCGGGGACATCTCCCGCCCCGCGCCGATGACGGTGCGCTGGACGGAGTACGCCCAGTCGCTCACCGGCCGTCCCGTCAAGGGCATGCTCACCGGCCCCGTCACCATGCTCGCCTGGTCGTTCGTCCGCGACGACCAGCCGCGCGCCGACACCGCCCGGCAGGTGGCCCTCGCGCTGCGCGACGAGGTGCGCGACCTGGAGGCCTCCGGCAGCGCCGTCATCCAGGTCGACGAGCCCGCGCTGCGGGAGACCCTGCCGCTGCGCACCGGCGACCGGGAGGCGTACCTGGCGTGGGCCACGGAGGCGTTCCGGCTCACCACGAGCGGCGTGCGGCCGGACACCCAGATCCACACGCACATGTGCTACGCGGAGTTCGGCGACATCGTCCGGGCCATCGACGACCTCGACGCCGACGTCATCAGCCTGGAGGCCGCCCGCTCCCACATGCAGGTCGCCCGTGAACTGGCCTCGCACGGCTACCCGCGCGAGGCGGGGCCGGGGGTCTACGACATCCACTCGCCCCGCGTCCCCTCCGCCGAGGAGGCCGCCGCGCTGCTGCGCAAGGGCCTCGAGGCGATCCCGGCCGAACGGCTGTGGGTCAACCCGGACTGCGGCCTGAAGACCCGCGGCTGGCCGGAGACCCGGGCCTCCCTGGAAAGCCTCGTGTCCGCCGCTCGCACGGTCCGCGGGGAGCTGTCCTCGTCCTGACCCGTCCGCACGACTCCGGGGCCGGGCGGCGACGGGTCAGGTGTCCTGGTCCGTGGGGCGGTCGGACGGGCCCGCGGCAGCGCGTTCGATCTCCTTGCGGCGGCCCTCGGTGACGGGGGGCTCGGCCTGCCCGCCGTGGAACCAGCGGCTCAGCGCCGCGCGGGCCCGGACCCGGCGCGGCGGACGGCCGGGGGCGGTGTGCAGGGTGCCGGGGGTCAGCGGGGCCGTGCCGGACCGGACGAGGATGCGGTACGCGCGGTCGGCCGGCACGGGCAGGTGGCGGGACGTGAAGCCGCCCTCGACGGTCTGGCTGACGCCGCCGCCCTCGATCCCGTCGGCCAGCAGGTCGCGTTCCCGGTCCTGCAGCGCGGTGCAGAGCCGTTTGGTGACCAGGAAGGCGAGCACCGGCGCCACGATCAGGGCGACGCGTTCGACCTGGCGCATCGTGTTCACGGAGGTGCCGAAGACGTAGGCGAGGATGTCGTCCCCGCCTGCGACGAGGAGGACGGCGTAGAAGGTGAAACCGGCGACGCCGAGCCCGGTGCGGGTGGGCTGGTGGCGCGGCCGGTCGCACAGGTGGTGCTCGCCGCGGTCACCGGTCAGCCAGCGTTCGAGGAACGGCCAGGCGTACAGCAGGGTGAACAGCAGTCCGGGCAGGACGAGGCCGGGAATGAAGACGTTCCAGGACACGGTGTGCCCGGCCAGGTTCGTCTCCCAGGGCGGCATCAGGCGCAGGCCGCCGATGAGGAAGCCGATGTACCAGTCGGGCTGGGAGCCGTTGCTCACCTGGGAGGGCACGTTGGGGCCGTACACCCAGATCGGGTTGACCTGGGCGAGCGCCCCCATCGCCACCAGCACGCCGGAGACCAGCAGGAACAGCGAGGCCGAACGCACCGCGAACTGGGGGAACATCGGGATGCCCACGGCGTTGCGGTTGGTGTGGCCGCGGGTCGCCCACTGCGTGTGCTTGAGGTGGAAGACCAGGATCAGGTGGACGGTGATCAGCGCCAGCAGCAGGCCGGGCACCAGCAGGATGTGGACGCTGTAGAGGCGCTGGGTGATCTCCTCGCCGGGATACTGGCCGCCGAACAGGAACAGCGCGACGTAGGTGCCGACGACGGGGAGGGACAGCGCGATTCCCTGAGCGACCCGCAGGCCGGTGCCGGAAAGCAGGTCGTCGGGCAGGGAGTAGCCGGCGAACCCCTCGAAGATCGCCAGAACGAACAGCGTGAGCCCGATGATCCAGTTCACCTCGCGCGGCCGCCGGAAGGCGCCGGTGAAGAAGACGCGCAGCATGTGGGCGCCGATCGCGGCGACGAAGACGAGCGCCGCCCAGTGGTGGGTCTGACGGATCAGCAGCCCGCCGCGCACGTCGAAGCTGATGTCGAGGGTGGAGGAGTAGGCGACCGTCATCCGCACGCCTTGCAGCGGTGCGTAGGACCCGTCGTAGACCACCTCCTCCAGGCTGGGCTCGAAGAACAGCGTCAGGTACACGCCGGTGAGCAGGAGGACGCCGAAGCTGTAGAGGGCGAGTTCGCCCAGCAGGAACGACCAGTGCTCGGGGAAGGCCTTCCGCAGCAGTCCGCCGCCCTCGGTGACCGGCAGCCTGCTGTCGAGCGCGGTCACGGCCCCCTCGAGGCGATCCGCCCGCTGCGCCGCCCTGGTTCTCGCCCTGCGTCCGGCAGCCACGGCACCTCGCCCTTCTCGTCGTCGTCGCGCTCCGCCCACGGCCTGGACGCCTGTTCCCCCGAGGACGGGTCAGGGCACCGCGGCCCCCACCCGACCGGGTGAGCGGCCGGGCGCACGCCGGGGTGCACGACCGGGAGGTGCCACGGCGGCGGGGCGGGCGCGGTGCGGCGGGACCATGCGCCCCAGGCTGGCCGGACGGCCCGCCGGTCCGGGCGTGACCTGCCCGTCGGGGCGGCGCGTTGCACCCGACCGGCGGACCGGGCCGCCGCCGGCCCGCGCCGGACCGCCGTGCGGACGCCCGCGAGGGGTGGTCGACTGGGACGAGGCGGCGGAGCGGCGTTCCGCCGGGTGCGTGGACGAGCCGGGAGAGGTGTGCGGTGGCAGGGCAGGCGAAGCGGTGAGCCACAGCGACGGGTCGGAGAGCGCGGACCCGGACCCGGAGAACACGCCCGGCCTGACGCCCCGGGGTGAGATGCGGCAGGGCGACACGCCGCCCGCCGAGGGCGGCACGCTCGACACCGGGCCGCGCGAGACGTACAACCCGACACGCGGCTGGGCGGCGGCGCCGCTCGTCGTGATCGCCGTCTTCTGCCTGCTCGTGGCGGGGTTCTTCATCGCCAGGCTGGTCCTGGCCCTGTGAGCGGGAGGGAGGACGACCGTGCGACTGGACGGGGCACGCGTGCTGGTGGCCGGTGCGACCGGTGTGCTGAGCACTGCCGTGTGTACCGCGCTGCACGGGCGCGGCGCGCGGCTCGCCGTCGCGGGCCGGAACCCGCACCGGCTCGCCGGGGTCACGGGTGCCCTCACGCCTGACGGCGGCGGGCCGCCCCCGTCCCGCACCTTCGACGCCTACGACCTCTCCGGCTGCGGCGCCCTGCCGTCGTGGGCCGCGGCGGAACTCGGCGGACTGGACGCCGTGCTGGCGCTGCCGGGCGTGGCGGGCTTCGGCGCCGCGGCGGAGACGGAGGACGCGGTGGCCGAGCACCTGTTCACCGTCAACGCGCTGTGTCCGCTCGCAGTCCTGCGTGCCGCGCTGCCCCTGCTCGGCCGGGGTGGCGTGATCGGCGCGGTGAGCGGCGTCCTGGTCGAGCGTGCGCAGCCGTCGATGGCGGACTACGGGGCGGCGAAGGCGGCGCTGAGCCACTGGCTGACGGCCGTGCGGACGGAGGAGCGGCGCCGCGGCGTCCAGGTCCTCGACGCGCGGCTGCCCCACCTGGACACCGGTTTCGCGGGCCGTGCGGTCGCCGGAACGCCGCCTGCGCTTCCTGCGGGGGTGCCGGCCGGGGCGGCGGCGGACGCGGTCGTCGACGCGCTCGCCGACGGCGCCGGTGTCCTCGGGCCGGGGCCGGGCGGAGGCTTCGCCATCCGGCCGCGGTGAGGCGCGCGCCCTTCCGTTCCGGTGCCCTACCGGCGGCTGCGGGCGAGGAGGTAGAGGAAGTACGGGGTGCCGACGGCGGCCGTCATGAGGCCGGCGCCGAGCTGGGCGGGGGCGATGACGGTGCGGCCCAGCAGGTCGGCGGTGCAGACCAGGGTGGCTCCGAGGACGACCGCGACCGGCACGACCCGCACGTGCTGCCGTCCGACGAGGGCGCGGGCGGCGTGCGGGGCGACGAGGCCGACGAAGCCGATCGTGCCCGCCGCCGCCACCGCCGTGGCGGCGAGCAGGACGCCGAGCGCCAGGAAGCCGAACCTCCCCCGGGCCAGGCCGAGTCCGAGCAGCCGCGGGGTGTCCTCGTCGAGGGAGACGAGGTCGAGTTCGGTGCGCCGGGACACGGCGACGGCCGCCCCCACGGCGAGCACGACGGCCAGCGGCAGCACGTCGGGGAAGGTGCGGCCGTAGGTGGAGCCCGACAGCCAGGTCAGCGCCTTGACGGCGTTGAAGGGGTCGGTGAGGACGATGAGCAGGGCGACGAGGGCGGCGGTGCCGATCGCGCAGCCCATGCCGACGAGGACGAGCCGGTTCTGCTGGAACCCGCCCCGGGCGGAGAGCCCGAACACGACGGCTGCGGTGAGCGCGGCCCCGGCGAACGCCGCACCGGCGACGCTCCACGAACCGGCCATGGGCAGCGTGGTCACCAGGGTCACCGCGCCCAGCGCGGCACCGCCGGAGACGCCCAGCACGCCCGGCTCGGCGAGGGGGTTGCGGGTCACGGCCTGGACGAGGGTGCCCGACAGGGCGAGGGCGCCGCCCGCGAGGAGGGCCGCCAGGACGCGCGGCACCCGGGTGTCGAGGACGAAGCTGAGGGTCCGGCCGGCGTTGGACTGCAGCCAGTTGGCGACGTCGCCCAGCAGCAGCTTGCTGTCGCCGAGCAGGACGGCGGCGAGCGTCACGCCGACGAGCACCACCACCGCGGCGGTCGTGGTGGCCAGGAAGACGGTGCGGCTGCGGATGCGGAGCCGGTCGACCTCGGTGGCGCCGCCGGTGTCGCGGCCGCGCGTCGCCATCACGACGAGGAACGCGGCGCCGAGGAGGCTGGTGACGATGCCGGTGGGGACGGCGACGGCGAGGTCGCCCGGCACGGCCGCGCGCAGCGCCACGTCCGAGCCGAGCACCAGCACGCCGCCGACCAGTCCGGCGACCGGCATGCTCGTCCACGGCCGGTTGAACGAGCGGAACCGGCGCCCGAGGAGACGGACCAGCGCGGGGGCGCACAGGCCGACGAAGCCGATGGCGCCGGCCAGCGTGACGGCGGCGGCGGCCAGCAGCACCGCGAGGATCACCGTCGTGACGCGGGTGGCACGGACGGGGACGCCGAGCCCGCGCGCGGCGTCGTCGCCGAGGGAGAGGGCGTCGATGCGGCGGCTGAGCAGCAGCAGCCCGGCGAGGCCGACGAGGACGAGCGGCGCCATCTGCACCACGCCGTCGAAGCCGTTCTGGGCGATGCTGCCCTGGTTCCACGCGTACAGGCCGGCGGTCTGCTCGGGGAAGAGCAGGAGAAGCGCCTCGGTGAGGGCGATGAGGCCGAGGGTGAGGGCGCTGCCCGCGAGGACGAGCCGCACGGTGCCGGCGCCGAGGCCGGACAGGCCGAGGACGACGGTGGCGGCCAGGAGCCCGCCGGCGAAGGCGACCCCGGAGGAGGCGAGCAGCGGCAGCGAGAGGCCGGTGACGGCGGCCACGCCGAGCGCGAGGTAGGAGCCCGCGTTGACGGCGAGGGTGTCGGGTGAGGCGAGCACGTTGCGGCTGATCGCCTGGAGGGCGGCGCCCGCCGCGCCGAGGGCGGCGCCGACGAGCAGGCCGGCGGTCATCCGGGGCAGCCGGGAGGCGATGACGACGGAGGCGTCGCCGGGTTCGGCGCGGCCGGTGAGCGCCTTCCAGACTTCGGCCGGGCCGACCGCGGCGGTGCCCTGCGTGATGTCGGCGAGCGCGAGGGTGGCGAGGGTCAGGACCAGCGCGGCCGTCACCGCGGCCGTGCCCGTACGCCGGGTCTTCGAGGCGCCGGGGGGCGTGCGGGTGGCGGGAGGGGGTGCGGTGACGGCCATGCTGCTACTTCGTCAGCGCCTCGACGAGGGCGTCGATGTACGCCTCCATCGACTCGGTGCCGCCGAACATCCAGATGCCGTCGGGCAGCCGGTGCACGTTGCCGGCCTTCACGAACGGCAGGGACGTCCAGACGGCGTTGTCGGCGAGTTCGTCGGTGAAGGGCGTGCTGGCCTCGTCGCCGTCGCTGCCGATGTGGGCGAAGTGCACGTCGTCGCCGAGCGTGGTGAGCCCTTCGACGTCGGTGGCCCCGAGTCCGTAGGCTTCGTCGCCCTTCATCTTCCAGGCGTTCTCCAGGCCGACCTTCTCGTTGACCTCGCCGATGAGGGAGCGGGAGGTGAACGGCCGGACGGAGACCTGGTTGGAGGTCACGTAGCCGTCGGCGAAGGCGAAGGACGCACCGCCGAGTCCGGCCTCGTCCAGCGCCTTCTTCCCTTCGGCGATCTTCGCCTCGAAGTCGGCCTTGAGCGTGTCGGCCTTGTCGGTGGTGCCGGTGGCCTCGGCGATGAGGTCGAGGTTCCGGGTCATCCGGTCGATCTGGCCGGAGGCGTCGGCGGAGCGCACCGTCAGGACGGGCGCGACCTCGCGCAGCTGCTTGACCGCGGACGGCTGGAGGTCGGTGGTGGCGACGATGAGGTCCGGCTTGAGCGAGGCGATGCCGTCCATGCTGGGCTCGCCGCGGACGCCGATGTCCTTGGGGTCGTTCTCCAGCGGGACGACGGTGTCCCAGGTGTTGTAGCCCTTGACGTCGGCGACGCCGACCGGGTCGACGCCCAGGGAGACGAGGTGTTCGACGACGTTCCACTCGGTGCCGACGACGCGTTCGGCGGGTCCGTCGAGGGTGACCTTCTTGCCCTGGGCGTCGGTGAGGACGAGGGAGTCGCCGGACTTCTTCGCGTCGTCGGCGGCGGGCTCGGTGGTGCCGCAGGCGGTCAGGGTGAGGGCGGCGGTGGCCGCCGCCGCGGCGAGGAGGAGGCGTCTCATGAGGGTGTGGTGAGCCTTTCGTTCCGGGTGTGGTGGCGGCCGACGGCACGGGTGCGCAGGTGGCCGGTCAGGGGGTCCGCGGTGACCTCGACGCGGATGCCGTAGGTCTGTGTGAGGCGTTCGGGGGTCAGGACGTCCTCGGGGGGTCCGTCCGCGATGATCCGTCCCTCGTGGAGCAGCACGATCCGGTCGGCGACCGCGGCGGCCTGGTCGAGGTCGTGCAGGACGACGCCGACGGCGATGTCGTGGACGTCCGCGAGGTCGCGGATGAGGTCGAGGAGTTCGACCTGGTAGCGCAGGTCGAGGTAGGTGGTCGGTTCGTCGAGCAGGAGGACGCCGGTCTCCTGGGCGAGGCAGCCGGCGAGCCAGACGCGCTGGAGCTGTCCTCCGGAGAGGTGTTCGGCGCCGCGTTCGGCGAGTTCCTCGACGCCGGTCAGCCGGAGGGCCCGGTCCACGGCCGCCCGGCCTCGCGGGTCGGCCCTGCCCCAGCGCCCCCGGTACGGGTAGCGGCCGAACTCCACGACGTCCCGTACCGACAGGCCGCTGGGCGCGGCGCGGCCCTGGGTGAGCAGGGCCACCTGCCGGGAGAACTCGCGGGGGCTCAGCGCGAAGCCGTCGGTGTCGGCGTCGATGGCGAGTGTGCCGTGCCGGGGCCGCTGCAGGCGGGCGAGGGTCCGCAGCAGCGTCGACTTCCCGCTGCCGTTCGGGCCGACCAGGACGGTCACCTCACCGAGGGGCAGAGCGACCGACGCGTCGTGCACGACGTCGACGGCGTCGTAGGCGACGGTCAGGTCCGCGGCCGACAGCGCGTGACCGCGGACGGGCGGGGCCTCGGGGGTCTCTTCACCAGCTTTCACGCAGATAAGGCTAGCCTCACCTAAACGGATGGTGGCTCCCGGGGCCGCGGGTTTCCGCTTTCCGGATCGACGCGGTTATGTTGAGCATGCAACCGGTTCGCCCCTCCTGTCCAGGAGCGGCGTCGCAAGAGGGAACCCGGTGGGAATCCGGGACTGCCCCGCAGCGGTGAGCGGGAACGACCGCCGTCACACGCACTGGGCCCGGCAACGGACCTGGGAAGCGACGGCCTGTAGGTGTCCTGACGGGACGCGCCCGCGAGTCCGAAGACCTGCCGGTCGCCCGTGTGCGACAACCGCCCACGGTGCCCGGGGCCTCGAGGGAAGGCCGGTGCCGGACTCCGGCCGTGCCGTCGCGCGCGGACCGTTGACCGCGCCACTCTCCGACACCCTCCTCGTCCCGGCCGGACAGCGACTCGCGAAGGAGAGTTCTGTGGCACACCAGCCCACCGTCTTCCGCACCGACCCGGCGGACCACGCGGCATCCCGCGCGTCCCGGTCCGCCGTCACGCTCGCGCACATCATGAGCGAGCACGACACCAACCTCTACGGCACCATCCACGGCGGCGTGGTGATGAAACTCATCGACGACGCGGCGGCGGCCGCCGCCGGCAGGCACGGCGGCCCGCCGGCGGTGACGGTCTCCGTCGACCGGATGCGGTTCCTGGCCCCCGTGCGCGCGGGCGACCTGCTCACCGTGCACGCCGGGCTGGAGGGCGTCGGCAGGACCTCGATGAACATCGCGGTCCGGGTCACCGCGGAGCGGTGGAACTCTCCCGGACCGGTCACCGAAGTGGCCACCGCGCAGCTCACGTTCGTCGCGGTCGACGCGGACGGACGGCCGCGCCCGGTGCCGCCGCTGCCCGGGGCGGATGCCCCCGGGGGCGAGTGAGTGCGGGCTCACAGCGGGCGTTCTGGTCAACGTCCCGGAGCGTCCGTACACTTGTCCACTGTCCGCGAGGACGACAACTGAATGCGTACGCGATGGGGAAGCCGGTGGGAATCCGGCGCTGACCTGCAACCGTGAACGGCGGCACCGCCCGCCGTGAGCCGGACCGCCCGCGCGCACGTGCACCGCTTTGCACTGTCATGGTCTGCAGCGTGGAGCCCGACCCCTCGGTTTCCCCGCCCCTGAACGCCGCCTGAAGCACGATCGGCGCGTCGGGGGCGCGTACGTGCCGGGGGCCGGTGCCCACCTCAGGGGAGGGGCACCGACGATGAGCCGAGTACTACGCGCGTGGATCACCGCCGTCCTGGTGACGGCCTGCGGCGTGCTGACCGGTCTCGGCACACCGGAGAAGGCCGCCGCGGTCGACACCTCCCGCGGCCGTCCCGGCTTCTGCCCCGACGGCAACGGGGTCACCGTGATCGTCGACTTCCGCGAACTCGGCGGACAGACCCTCGTCCGGTGCGCCGTGGACAGTCAGGAGACCGGACTCGCGGCGCTGAAGGCGGCGGGCATCCAGGTGACCGGCACCAACCGCTGGGGCGAGTCGTTCATCTGCCGGCTGGAGGGCAAGCCCACGGCGGAGACCGAACCCTGCATCGACACCCCGCCGGCCTCGGCGTACTGGTCCTACTGGCACGCGCCGAACGGCGGCGCGTGGACGTACAGCCAGTACGGGGCGACCTACCGCAATCCTCCGGAGGGCAGCTTCGAGGGCTGGTCCTTCTCCAAGGGGCGCGACATGGACTCCGCGCCCGCGCCGCGCGTCGCCCCGCGCCGGCCGTCCGCGTCCAACGGCGGGCAGAGCTCCGGCGGTTCCTCCTCCGGCGGATCGTCGTCCGGTGGGTCCTCGTCCGGCGGGTCGTCGTCGAGCGGTGGATCGTCCTCGGGCGGCTCCTCCGGCGGGACCGGCGGCACCGGCCCGGGCGGCGGCGCGTCGTCCGGTGACACCGGTGCCGACCGTCCGGGGAACGGAGACGGCCCGGCGTCGGACCGCCCGGGCGACCGGGACGAGGACGGAAAGCCGGACGAGAAGGACCGCGACGGCGACAAGAAGCGGGACGGGAAGAAGAGCCCCGACCCCACCGCCTCCGCCGACGACGGGCCGGCCGCTCCCGGGGCCGCTCCGAGCCCGACCGAGGCCGCGGACTGGAGCGGCGGCGAGGACCGGCCCGACCAGACGGCGTCCGGCTCCTCCCTGTCCGCCGGGACCGCGCTGACCGCCGCGGCGGCCGCCGCCCTCGCCGTCGGCGCCGCGGTCCTCGCCTGGCGCCGCCGTCGCACCGGGCACGGGGACTAGCCGGACGTGAAGGACTCCGCAGGAGGCAGAACCACCGCCCTCGCACCGCCGTCCGGCTCCCCCGCCGTACGCCGGGCGGCGGGCGCGCTGCCCCGGACGCTGCACCCGGGCTGCTGGTGGCTGTGGGCGCTGGGCCTCGCGGCCGCCGCGAGCCGGACCGGCAACCCCGTGCTGCTCGGGCTGCTGCTGTCGGTGGCGGGCCTGGTCGTCGTGCAGCGGCGCAGCGACGCCCCCTGGGCGCTCGCGTTCCGCCTCTACCTCGCGCTGGGCGCGTTCATCGTCCTGATGCGGGTGGTGTTCCGGATCGTCTTCGGCGGGGGCCAGGGCGACGTGGTGCTGTTCGTGCTGCCCGAGATCCCGCTGCCCGAACTGGCGCGCGGCATCCGCCTGCTCGGCCCGGTCGCCGCGGAGGAGCTGCTCGGCGGCTTCTACGACGGGATGCGGCTGGCGGCGATGGTGGTGTGTGTGGGCGCCGCCAACGCCCTCGCCAACCCCAAGCGCATGCTCAAGGCCCTGCCGGGCGCCCTGTACGAGGTCGGGACGTCCGTCGTGGTGACCCTGACCGTGGCCCCGCAGCTGGTGGAGAGCGTCCAGCGGGTGCACCGGGCGCGCCGCCTCCGCGGTGGGGCGGGGCGCGGCCGGCGTGCCCTGCGCGGCCTGATCATCCCCGTCCTGGAGGACGCGATGAACCGGTCACTGACGCTCGCGGCGGCGATGGCGTCGCACGGCTACGGCCGCACCGGACGGCTGGACGGGCGGGCCCGGCTGCTCACCGGCGGCCTGGTGCTGGCCGGCCTGCTGGGCGTCTGCGTCGGCCTGTACGGGGCGTTGGGCGGCGGCTCCCCGTCGTACCTGGGCGCTCCGCTGCTCGTCGCCGCTCTCGGTGTCGCCGTGACGGGCTTCTTCCTCGGCGGGCGCCGGGTGCGCCGGAGCCGGTACCGGCCGGACCGGTGGCGCGCCGCGGAACTGCTCGTCGCCGCGTCGGGGCTCGCCTCGGCGGCGGTGATGTACGTCGCCTCCCGCACGGACGCGGCGACGCTGCAACCGTCGCTGGACCCGATCGCCTGGCCGCAGGTGGCGCTGTTGCCCGCAGCGGCCGTCCTGATCGGCGTGCTGCCCGCCTTCCTGACTCCGCGTCCGCCCGCCGGCCTCACGAAGGGAGCCGCCGCATGATCCGCTTCGACCGGGTCACCTTCACCTACGACGGCTGCGCGCGTCCCGCGCTGCGGGACGTGGAGCTGACCGTGGACGAGGGCGAGTTGTGCCTCGTGGCCGGACGTACCGGCGTGGGCAAGTCGACGCTGCTCGGCGCGGTCAACGGGCTGGTGCCGCACTTCACCGGCGGCCACCTGCAGGGCGAGGTGTCCGTCGACGGGCTGGCCACCCACATGCTGCCCCCGCAGGAACTCGCCCACGTGGTCGGCCGGGTGGGGCAGGACCCCCTCAGCGGTTTCGTCACCGACACCGTGGAGGAGGAACTGGCGTACACGATGGAGCAGTTGGCCATCGAGCCGAAGGTGATGCGGAAGCGGGTGGAGGAGACTCTCGACCTGCTGGGCATCGCGGACCTGCGGCACCGTGCGCTGCGCACCCTGTCGGGCGGGCAGCAGCAGCGCGTCGCGATCGGCTCGGTGCTCACCGCACACCCGCGGGTCCTGGTGCTGGACGAGCCGACGTCCGCACTCGACCCGACCGCCGCGGAGGAGGTGCTGGCCGCCGTCACCCGGCTGGTGCACGACCTCGGGACCACGGTGCTGGTGGCCGAACACCGGATGGAGCGCGTGCTGCAGTACGCCGACCGGCTGGTGCACGTCGGCGACGACGGGCGGGTCCGGGAGGGCTCTCCGGCCGCGCTGATGCGGGACTGCGACGTGGCCCCTCCGGTGGTCCGCCTCGGGCGGCTGGCGGGCTGGGACCCGCTGCCGCTGTCCGTGCGCGACGCCCGGCGGGCGGCCCGCACGCTGCGCGACCGGCTCGGCGACGCCGCCCCGGACGAACCGCCCGCCACCGGCGGGGAGGCGGCGCTCACCGCCCGCCGGGTCCGCGTCACCTACGGCGACACCGTCGCCGTGCGCGACGTCGACGTGGTGCTGGAGTCCGGGCACGTGACGGCGCTCATGGGCCGCAACGGGTCGGGCAAGTCGTCGCTGCTGTGGGCGTTGCAGGGCTCCGGCTCGCGCCGCTCCGGCACGGTGTCCGTGCAGGGGCGCGATCCGGGCGACGTGCCCGCGCGCGTGGCGCGGGGGCTGGTCGGTCTGGTGCCGCAGACGGCGAGCGACCTGCTGTACCTGGAGCGGGTGGACCAGGAGTGCGCCCAGGCGGACGCCGAGTCCGGCGCGGCGCCGGGCACCTGCCGGGGGCTGCTGGACGCGCTCGCGCCGGGCGTGCCCGCCGACCGCCACCCGCGTGACCTCTCCGAGGGCCAGCAGCTCGCGCTCGTGCTGGCCGTGCAGCTCACCTCGGCGCCGGGCGTCGTCCTGCTCGACGAGCCGACGCGCGGTCTGGACTACCACGCGAAGGAGGCGTTCGCGCTGCTGGTACGGCGGCTGGCCGCCGAGGGACGCGCGGTGGTGGTCGCCACCCACGACGTGGAGTTCGTGGCCCGGGCGGCGGACCGGGTGACGGTGATGGCGGAGGGCGAGGTCGTCGCCGACGGCGCCACCGCCGACATCGTCGTCTCCTCCCCCGCCTTCGCGCCGCAGGTCGCCAAGGTGCTGGCGCCGGGACGCTGGCTGACGGTCGAGCAGGTCGGCCGCGCGCTGGCCAATGCCGCCGCCGGGGAGCCCGCGTGAGCGGGGCGCCCGCCGCCCGGCGGACGGCCGCGGGCACACCCGGCGGTGCGGGCCTGCGCAGCGGTGCGGGCAAGCGGGGCGGCGCCCACCGGGTGGTGCCGTTCGGGCTGCGCAGCGGCCTGGTGCTGACGCTGGCGAGCGTCGCCGGACTGGCCATGTTCTGCTGGCCGTTGTTCGTGCCCCCGCAGCCGGAGATGGTGGCGCACAGCACGGACGCGCCGCTGTTCTTCGTGCTGATCCTGCCGGTGCTGCTGGCCGTGGTGCTGGCGGAGATGTCCTCGGGCGGCATCGATCCCAAGGCGCTCGCGATGCTCGGCGTGCTGTCCGCGCTCAACGCCGGGCTCCGCCCGCTGGGCGCGGGGACGGCCGGCATCGAGACGGTGTTCTTCCTGCTGGTGCTGGCGGGCCGCGTCTTCGGACCGGGCTTCGGCTTCGTGCTGGGCTCCACCTCGCTGTTCGCCTCCGCGCTGCTGACCGCGGGCGTGGGTCCGTGGTTGCCGTTCCAGATGTTCGCGTCCGGCTGGATCGGGCTGGGCGCCGGGCTGCTGCCGCGCCGCGTCACCGGGCGGGCCGAGATCGCCATGCTGGCCGCCTACGGGGCCGTGGTGGCCTACGTGTTCGGCTTCCTGATGAACATGTGGTTCTGGCCCTTCTCCCTGGGACCGGGCACGGACCTGTCGTTCGTGCCGGGCGCGCCGGTGCTGGAGAACCTGCACCGGTTCGCCCTCTTCACCTTCTTCACCTCGACGGTGGGCTGGGACACCGGCCGGGCGCTCACCAACGTCCTCGCCCTCGTCGCCCTCGGACCCGCCGTCCTCGTCGTGCTGCGCAGGGCGGCGCGACGGGCGGCGTTCGGCGCGTCCGTCACCCTCTCGCCCGCGGCGGCGACGTCGGACCCCGGCCCGGCCACCCCGCAGCCCGCCGGCCGCGCGGGCCACCCGGGCCGCCCGGAAGACCCCACACGACCCGTACACCCCACCCCCCTTCCCGCCCATCACCGCAACGAGGAGCGTCTCCATGCCGAGACCGAAGAACCCGACGACCGGGCGCATACCGCGCAGGAGGGCGAGCGCACTGGCCGCGGCGCTGGCGACGACGGCCGTCGCCGCGGCGCTGCTGCCGTCCACGGCGACGGCTGACCCGGCCGACCCGCCGCCCGCGCCCGCGCTGCAGTCCCCGGCCGATGCCGCCGCGACCTGGATGGCCTCGCAGCTCACGGACGGCACGCACGCCAAGGGCGACCACGGCCTCACCTCCGACATCGTCCTCGCGCTGGCGTCGACCGGTTCCGGCGGCGACACCGCAGGCCGGGCCACCGACTGGCTGGCGGAGAACGCCGAGGACTACGTCAACCGCGGCCAGTCCGGCAAGGTGTTCGCCGGAGGCGTCGCCAAGATGGCGCTGGTCGCGTCCGTCGAGGGCCGGGACCCGGGCGACTTCGGCGGCCACGACCTGACCGGCATCCTGCTGGGCCGCATGCAGGACGACGGCCGTTTCCGGGACGCGCCGCTGGACGAGGACATCTCCAACCAGTTCACCCAGTCCCTCGCCGTCCTCGCCCTGGACCGCTCCGGCGATCTGCCCGGCAAGGCCGCGGACTTCCTGGTCTCCACCCAGTGCGCCGACGGCGGCTTCCCGCTGTTCTTCAAGGAGGACCCGGCGGACTGCAAGTCCCACACCGACAGCACGGGGCTCGCCGTGCAGGCGCTGGTCGCCGCCGACCGCGACGCCGAGGCGGAGGAGGCGCTGGACTGGCTGGAGGACGAGCAGCTGGACGACGGCGGCTTCCGCGACAACGGCTTCGGCACTCCGCCGGCCAACTCCAACTCCACCGCGCTCGCCGTCCAGGGCCTCACGGCCGGCGGCCGGGTCACGGCGGCGGCCGAGGGCGTGGCGTGGCTGCGCACCGTGCAGGTCGGCTGCGACGCCCCCGCGGACGATCGCGGCGCCGTGGGCTACGACAAGCCGGTCGTGAACGGCATGGCGCTGCGCGCCACCGCGCAGGTCGTGCCGGCGCTCGCCGGAAAGTCGCTCGGCAAGATCGACGGCACCGGCTCCGCTCCCGGCCTCGAGCCGGTCGACTGCACGCCCGACGACGACTCCTCCGGCGGGACCGGCGACAGCGGCGGCTCCCAGGGCTCGCAGGGCGGCGACAGCGGCGGCTCGCAGGGCTCGCAGGGCGGGGACTCCGGCGGCGACACCTCGGGTGGCGACGCCTCCGGCGGCACGGACCCCACGCCGTCCCCCTCCCCCGGCGACACCTCCGGCCAGACGGCTGCGGGCGGCGACTCCGGAACCGGCACCTCCGGCTCGGGCTCGGGCTCCTCGGGCAGCGGCGGCCTGACGCCGGACGCCGGCTCTCCCGGCGGCAGCCTGGCCACCACCGGCTCCTCCTCCCTGCTGCTGGGCGCCGGCGCGGCCGCGCTGCTGCTGACCGGCGGTGCCGTCCTCCTCCTGGCGCGCATGCGGCGCCGGAGCCTCTGACCTCTCCCCAACCCCGTGCCACCCACCGACGAAAGGTCACTCTCCGTGAAGCGTCACACCGTCCTGCGCCGTACCGCCCTGCTGACCGCCGCCCTCGGCCTCGCGCTGGGCGGCGCTCCGGCCGCCGCCGCGGCCCCGGGCACGGTCGCGGCCGCCGCCAACGACCCGATCACCGTCGACCTGACGGTGCAGGGGCCGAACGGCGCGATCTTCGACGGCCCGATCACCACCACCGGTCACGACGTGACGACCGCCTCCGGCGGCACCCACCCCTGCGACGGCACCAACAACGACATGAACCCCGAGCCGGGGGCCACTCCGACGGCCGCGCTGGACGACGCCGCCGACCAGGAGAACTTCACCTGGGACGGCACCTGGTACCCGTCGTTCGACGACTACTTCGTCAACACCATCGACGGGCACAACGGCGGCTCGGCCGCCTACTGGAACATCTCCGTCCACGGCACCTCCACCCCGGTCGGCGGCTGCCAGTTCCGCATCGAGCCGGGTGACGACGTCGCCTTCACCTGGACCGAGATGTAAGCGGTCCTCCGTCCTCCCCCGTGACCCCCGGAGCCCCAAGGGCTCCGGGGGTCACGGGCGTCACGGGGCCTACGCGGTCGAGCGGTCGAGCACGCAGTCGCCGCACACGCCTCCCCCGACGCGGTAGTACAGGCAGCAGCTGCGGCGGCGGAACGCCACCACCTCGCCGCCGCGGGTGGAGAGCCGGCCCGTCCCGGCGAGCGGCTCGCGGTCCAGCAGCGCCCGCGCCCAGGGCAGCGGAGGGAAGTCCGGGTGCGGCAGCTGCGCGTGGAGCACGCGCAGCGTGCCGACGAGGGCCGAGGCGGCGTTGCCCCGCAGGACCTGGGGGGAGAGCCGGAAGACGCGCCGCATCTCGGCGGCGAGCGGCGTGAGGTGGCCCTCCACCACGACCTCGTGGAGCGTGTCGGCGGGGTCGCCCGGGACGGCGGCGACCGGGTCCACAAGCCACAGCGCGAGCGGCCCGGAGGTCACGGCCCGCCACCAGAGGCGTTCGGGGGACAGGTCGGGCACCCGGCCGGCGAGCGCGGCCGTGCCCAGCGCGACCGACCACAGCCGGGACGCCAGCCCGAGCTGCAGGGTGGAGGCCGCGACCCGGACGTCGCCGGTGCCCATGCGCCGCCCCACGTCGGCCGCGGCCCCGGCCAGGAGCGCCGGATCGGCGTACAGCCGGGCGAGCGGCACGAAACCGGCGGCGTCCTCCCGCGGTCCGGTGCCGACGGCGAAGTAGGGGCCGATCGCGGAGGTCCGTGCCAGCAGGTCATCGGTCAACACCCGACCAGCCTTGCACGGAAGCACGACAGGCAGAAGCGCGCCTCCTCCAGCGGCGCCCGGCGAGGCGAGGCGCTCTGTCGCGACGCGGGCATCGCCTCTACGTTCGGCGGCGCAGTGGTGCGCGCCGCCCGCCGGGCGGTGCGTCGCAAGAGGGAACCCGGTGCGATTCCGGGACTGTCCCGCAGCGGTGAGTGGGAACGACCGCCGTCACCCGCACTGGACGAGAGTCCGGAAGCGACGGCCAGTAGGTGCCCGGGAGAGCGCTCCGGGGAGCCCGCGAGTCCCAAGACCTGCCACGGCGCGCGTGCAACGGCGCACGTGCTCTTCACGGTGAGCGCAGCCGGCGCCTGCCGCCGGCCCACCTCCGCGGACGTCCACCGGCGTGTGCCACGGCACGCTCGGCGAGCTGTTCCAGGGTCCCCTGTGGCGCGGCGGTTGTGACCGGGGAGTGGACCCCTTCCGGCACGCCACTGCGCGCACCCGCGCGGGAAGGCGAGGGGGAACGTCAGCGCCATGCAGGTCAGGCTCGTCGTCCGGTGCCGGCGCTCCAGCACGGCGGGGGCGACCGGCAGCCGGCGGGGCCGTGGCTGCATGCGTCGGCCTTTCCGGGCGCGGGCGACCGGGGACGGTGCGGGCTCCCAGTGTGACCGCCGCAACGGCGTGTTGCCGAGAGCGCCTCTCCCTTGTTCGCAGCCGGGGGTTCAGCGGATTTCCCTGGTTGTCGCGTACATGCCTACATGCTTTCCTTGCGGGGCTCATCCCGGTCGACTCCCCCGGGCCACCCGGCGGGAGTGGACGAGACCTCACGGAAGGAGAACACGTATGCGTGGGAGACGACGCAGACGTCCGGTCCTGACAGGCGCCCTGGCACTCCTGGTCGCCCTCGGCGTGACCACCGGTTCCGGAGCGGCCACCGCGTCCGACGCGAGCTCTTCGGGGAAGGCTCCGGGCCAGGGGGTCTCCTGGCGTGCGGAGTTGGGTGTGCGGGGCGGTGACGACGTGGGCGTGCGTTTCGCCGACGGTGCGTTGCGGCTGCGTGCGGAGGGGGTGCGTCCGGCGTCGGCCGGGGGTGAGGGCGCGCAGGGTGCGGCGGTGCTGCCCGTGCGCGACCTGGGCCGTGCGGTGCACCGGGTGTCGGTGGACCTGGAGGCGCGGACGCCGCAGGGCACGCGGGTCGCGGTCGATGTGCGCGGGCGCGGCGCGGGTGGCGTGTGGACGGAGTGGCGGGAGGCGGCGGCCGGTGCGCCGGCGCTGCTGCCGCGTGCGGCGTCCTCGGTGCAGGCGCGGGTGACCCTGTTCGGGATGGCGGACGGCTCGGCCGGTCCGGTGGTGGAGGGGTTGCGGCTGTCGGCGGAGGCGGTGCCGGCCTCGGAGCGGGCGAAGGAGCGGCCGCGGGCGGCTGCGGCGTTCTCCGCGACGGTGTTCGCGACCCGTGAGGGTCTGGTGGGGCACACCACGGCCAACGGTCATGTCATCCAGCCCGACGACCACTTCGTGGCGCTGCCCTCGCGGCGGGG
>NZ_AUFD01000030.1:0-43347 GCF_000426325.1 Streptomyces sp. CNS606 | reverse complement strand
GACTCGCCACAAATCACCCACCGACAAAACCCGGCGAACCATCAAAACAACTAACTCCAAGACCTCCCAAAACTCACCCTCACCACTCTCGGCCGCAACCCGCAGCTCTCGCCATTCGACTGCTTCTTCGAGCGCGAGCTCAGTCCACATCGACTCAGGCCCCGCACTCACAGCATCCGCGTGCCCATTGACCGACTGAAACAGAGATACTCCACATGACTCAGCGAACGATCGTCCACTCTGGCGCGAGCTACATGCAGCACGTCGTCGAACTGAAACAGGATTTCATCCACCCCCACTCCTGACGCCTGCAAACAGGCAGCTTGACGATCGGGTTCTACGCTGAGCAGGTCCAACACGGCGAGAGTCCACCGCCGAAAGTCGGCCAGCTTTCGCTCCCCGGTCATCGAATGATCCGTCCCAGATCTCCTTCACGTCCCACGACTCTCCAGTAGGCACCCTCGCCATGATGGCCACCGCCAGCATTCCACCTGAGCATCCGCCCGGTCGGGTCTCCTCGACCCGCGTATTCGCGAATCACCCACCCACCGCATTCTTGCCACGCCCCAGACCTTCTTCACCCATCCTGACTTACCCGCAAAGAACGGTGGATGTCGCTACCGTGGTATCACGTGCAGCCAGTACCAGGTCCGAGCGGGATGGCACGGGTGGTGGGCACTCCGACTCGAAGTCTCAACGTCCACTGTCACGCCTCTGTCGAGCCGTACCGCGCGTGTGCCGACCGGTGACGGCATCATGAGCCAGCCGTGGCACGAAACCGACGCCCCCGGCAGACGTCGCTGCCGCGTCAGTCGCCCACACGGGTCCGGACTCTCCCACCGTCCAGCGGGACGCCCTGATCGGCCGACGCGCCTCGTGGCTGGGAAGGGAGTTTCGCGGCCGGACTCGCAGGATGCCCTTGCGGCGACACCGCGGAGCGCGGGCTCTGCAGTGACGCCTCCGACCCCTGCTGTTGCCGCAGGCGGCCGGCGAGGTGCGCCAGGGCGTGCCAGCGGCGTTCGCTCACCAGCACCATCTCCGTGGCGATCATCGTCAGGGAGAAGAACGGCAGCCCCATCAGGACCGCGATGCCGCCGTGCAATCCGATCCCGCCGAGAACGGCGAGTCCTCTGGTCGTGCGGTTCAGCAGAAGGAAGGGGAAGGCGATCTGGAAGAACACCGTTCCGTAGGTGAGAGCAGTGATCAGCGAGGCGTGCGGGTAGAGGAGCTCAGACAGCCCCGGCCATGGTGAGAATTCGGCGACCCGGAGCGTGTAGTACAGCGCGGTGCCGTTCTGCCACATGGACCCCTGCACCTTGAACATGGCGGAGGCGAGGTAGACGTAACAGATCTGAACGATGACGGCCACGATCGCGGTGTTGTGCAGCACGGTGCACGCTCGCCAGAAGGAGCCGCCGGACGGGGCGCTGGTACCCGCCCTTCCCTGCAGCCGGCGGCGGCGAGCGTCCAGTGACCACACGGCGGAGCAGTCGGCCAGCAGCAGATAGACCAGAACCAGGCGGAGGACGTTGTCACCGCCGTCCACCACAAGCGGGTTGCGTTCGTGCCAGGACACCACCAGAACGAACAGCACCGGGGTGACCAGTCGGGTCCGCCACCCGAGGGCGAACAGGAGAGCGGCAACGACGGTGGCGGTGAGCAGCAGGGTGCTCCACCATGCGCTGTCTGACAGCGTGAAGAGCGTCAGGGCCCCGGCGTCGGTGAGGTACCGCTGCATCAGCTCCGAGGTGAAGGGGGATTGGGTGCCCCAGATCCGCTGCCAGTCGTTGAGGCTGCTGAGGAGGATGCCGAGGATGGCGAGTCCGTAGCCGACGCGGAGCACGGCCAGGCCGTGCGTGGCCCAGCGGCGCCCGGTGGCCGAATCGTAGACAGCATCGGCCTGTTCGCGCAGCCGTGCTGCGGCACGCGTCATCTCTTCCCGCAGGGCCTCGACTGCTGCCGCGCTCATGCGCTCCTCACTTCCTCGGCGTCCCACCAGGGCAGGGTGCGGTAGGCGACTTCGCCCATCCCGGGGTCGTCCCGCTGGGAGAAGCGCGGGAACGTGTGCTCGACGACGCGTAGTTGTACGGCCTCGACGTGGATCGGTGCGCCGTAGCGGCGCTCGAGGCCGTCGAGGGCGAGGCTGCCGAGCTGGTCGACCGTGCGGTCGTAGAACCGTGCCAGTACGGGCGGGGTGTCCGGGCCGATGCTGACGTCTGCCTCGGCCAGGGGGTCCGGGGCCTCCTGGTCCTTGCGGCCGGTGACCGGGGTTCTGGTCTCCTGTGTCTTGGGGCCCGCCCCGGCCTTGGTGAGCTGCCGAACGGCCTCGTCATACATCTGCAGTGCTCCGCTCACCTGGCGGGCCGCGCGGCTGGGAGCGGCATGGCCTTCGACCATGTCGAGCTCCGGCGAGGTCAGGTCGAGGTACGGCGTGATGGCGGTGCCGTCCGGTGTACGGATCTCTGCCCGTGCGAGGACCCCGCGGTCGGTGTTGACCGGCTCGGGAGCGAACAGGTGCCAGTTCTGCAGGAAGTAGGGCTGCACGTATCCATCGACGAGCTTCTGGTACCGGTGGGACACCGGATTGGCCGGGGCGACATGCAGGAAACTCAGCGTGAAGTGGACCAGCAGGGCACCCACGGCGGTCACAGCCAGGGCGGCGACGGCTCGTTCCCCTCGTCTGCCCGCGGTGCGGGGACGGGCACTCATATGGTTGTTCTCCTCTCGAAGGGCGGCGTCTTAGGGACCGAGGCGGGAAGAGCGGGGGAGGAAGAGCCGGGTGCGGAGGAGCCCCGGCCCCGGGACAGGCTGCGTCGGGCGCACACCCTGCCCCGGGAACCGACATGGCTCTGTGCCGTCAGTCGAAGAGCGTCTCGCCCGCGGTGTCCTCGGCCTGCGGTGTGGAGACCCCGGCGATGGCGCCCCGAGCGGCGTCCACGGCCCCAGCGCCGAGGGCGCCTGCCGCTCCTCCGACCGCCGCCGATGCCATGTCCCTGCCCCAGGCGTTCGGGCCGGCGGGGACATCGAAGGCCTGCTCGTTGACGAGCTCGGCGTCGGTGGGCGTGGAGACTCCGGCGATCGCACCGCGAGCGGCGTCCACGGCCCCAGCGGCGACTCCGCCCGCGAAACCGGCCGCCGCGGCCTTGCCCATGTCGCTGGCCCAGGCGTTCGGGGCTTCGCCCGGGGCCAGGCCGGCGCCGTCGCCGGCTGCCGCCGCCGCGAAGGCCTGGCTCGCCGGGCGGGCGTCGGCGGGCGCGACGGCATCCTTCGCATCGGCTGCTGCGGTCATGCCCAGAGGCCCGGTGATCAGGCCCAGCGAGCAGGCAACCACCGTGGTGGCCGTCCACAGTCTCTTGTTCCGCATGGGAACTCCTTCTGGGTGGGGGAACACGGGTGACGCAGGCGGTCGTGGCGCATCCGGACGCGCCGTGGGCCGCCCGCAGCCCACCACACTCCCGATCACCCGGCCCGACGAGAAGAGTGCACGGGCGGCCACAAGCGGCCATTGCCGGATCCGGACACCGGCGTGGCGGCGCCCGGTTCGGCGTGCGGCGGCCCCCGCCGCACCAGGCCCGCCGGGCCGGGGGCGACAGTTTCCCTGCAGCCGGCGGCACATGGGGTGTGTTGCCGTCTTGTACAACCGGCAGCCCACTGTGACACTGCGGGTGCGGAACCGGTCACTGACGGTGCCGCGCAGGACGTTCCTCGGCGGGGGCCGGGAGCCGTTCTTCGAGAACGGCGGTTCCAAACAAGTCGCTAGTCGATTCTGGCCACCCCGGAGGACACGGCATGCTGGACAAGTTGGGTATCGGTGCGCTGGCGGAATCCGTCTACCGCACCGCCCTCGTCCACCCCAACCGCACCGCTGCACAGATCGGTACCCTGCTCGGTCTTGGGGAGGCCGAACTGAAGAACGCTTTACACACACTGGCCGGGGCCGGTCTCCTCGTGCGGCCGACCGGCGAGGATCTGACGGAGTCCCCGGACCTCCGCCCGCCCCAGGACGCGGTGCTCACTCTGCTACGTGAGGAAGAGCGCCGCCTGAAGCAGCGACAGCATGTGCTGAAACAAGCTCAGGACGCCTTGGACGACCTGGTTCACGACTACGCATCCGCGCGCAGCCATCAGGTCGAAGCGGGTGTCGAGCTACTTCCGGATGCCACGGTGGCCACAGCGACGCTGTACCGACTCGCCCGTAGCGTCCGCCGCACGGTCCAGTCGATACTCCCCGACAACGGGTTGACCACCGACGAACCGTCCTCGGGATTCCGCCTGGACCGTGATGCCCTCGGACGGGTACCGGTGATCCGCACACTGTGTTCACAGACTGCTCTCGAGGCCACGCACCTACGCCGCCCGTGCGCGTCACTGACCGAGGCCCGAGCACAGGTGCGGACCGCTCCCGCCCTACCGACGCGGCTACTGATCCTCGACGAGCGGACGGCGGTGATACCGGCCGGCCCCCACCCGTCGAACGGTGCCTACCTGATAAACGGGACGGCGCTCGTGGCGCCGGCGGCCGCCCTGTTCGAGACCATCTGGGCCACCGCCCGGATCCGCCGACCAGAACTGGACGAACCACACAACAGAGCCCTGTCGCCCCAGGAAGCGAACACACCCGACACCACCGCGCATCCCCCCTCACCCCTGCCACCACAGGTACTGGACACCTTGATCCTCTTGGCCCGAGGACACAAAGACGCATCGATCGCACGCCGCACACGCGTATCCACACGCAGCGTCCGTCGCCGCATCACCCAGGCCATGAACCTCCTCCACGCCGACAGCCGCTGCGAACTCATCGCAACCGCCGCACACCAAGGCTGGCTCCCACCCCCCGCAACACCCCCCACCCCCGCACACCGACACGACAACCGGACCGCAACACGAACAAGCGACAGCGGTGACCTGCCCCACGTCCTGGGTTCCAGATGCGGTGGCTAAGACCGTGTCCTATGTGGTGAGGCGTCGTTGAGCTGGTCATGGGGCGGGGTAGGTGGAGTTGGATCGTTCCGGACGGGTTGTGGGAGATCGCGAAGCCGCTGATCCCTCCCTCGCGGGTCCGGCCGCAGGGCGGCGGGGCGCCGGACACACCTGATGAGACGGTGTTCGCCGCCATCATCTACGTCCTGGTCAGCGGATGTGCCTGGCGGGCGTTACCGCCGGCTTTAGGTTATTGCCGAAGCCGATGCAGTCGGGCTGGACCTCGAAGCCGAGTCCCAGGATGGTCTGCCGGCGGCCGTTGTCGTAGAGGCCGCCGCGGCGCCGCGCAGGACGTTGCGGCGGCTGGGGCGGCGCTCTCACCCACACAGGAAAGCCGAGAACACGACAACCCCACGCTGCACGAGACCGGCACGAATACAGGCACGAAGCGGGGCGCCGGGAACCCGCGCAGGAGCGGAGGCGTCTGTGGTGGCGAAGCCCGTGCGCACAGAGCGAGACGATCCGGGGTGAACGACGATGGAGAAGGTGCACATCTTCCCGCCCGGCGAACGCGCCCCGATGGCCGCCGCCTACACATGCACCGCGGCATGCAGACACCTGTGGCACTCGGCCGGGCCCTACGACCGATTCCCGCCCCTGCCCCGGCCGTGCCGGGCCCAAGGCTGGGAACTCGCCGCGACAGCCACCAACCCCATCCCCCAGAAACCAGCCCCCCGACAGAACCAGCGAGCGCCCGAACCCACGCCCTGACCCCCACCACACAGGGGCCACCTCGTGTGAGCGGTCGCGAACGGCGCCCCCGCCACCTCCGAACTTCGTGACGCAAGACCCCCACGCCGGCACTGCCCCCACCCCGAAAGAACCCGGCACCACACCCGGCCGCAAGGACACCGGCGCGGCCATCACGCCGGGCAGCCACGTACCGCTCGCGCGACGGGCGGGCGGCTGCTCCGGGGTACCCCGGGTGGGAGTCCCCGGTCAGAGGGCGGGAGGCGCCATGGCCCAGCGGATGCCACGCGTCACCGCCGCGCCCGCCGGAAGCACCAAGGCCCTCTCCACAGCGGGCACACCCGGAAGACGCAGCTCCCGGCGCGCCCACGGCGGGAGCAGCGCGACGGCACTCGCGGCCAGGAGACCGTACGGAGGCCGTGCCGCCAAAGGCAGCGGCGGCTGCAGGAGCAGGAAACGCGCCGCGTCCAACGCCGGGGCCGTAGCACGCAGTTCAGGCGCGAATCCGTCCAGCACGGCGCGGAGCTCGGATTGGCTGCGAGGAGGATCCCGGACACCCAGCGCAGCAGCGACACGGGCGGTGTCCGCGATGTACCCGTCACACCCGGCATCGCCGAGACGACACGCACCGAAACGACGGTACGCACAAAGGAAACTGTCGACCTCCGCGGCATGCACCCAGGCCAGCAGACGAGGATCACAGGCCGCATAGCACCGGCCCTCGGCCGTCCTGCCCCGCACACGCCGGTGCACGGCCCGGACGGCGTCGACCGCCTCACACGCGTCACCGGCAGTGCCGAACGTCGTGACAGCCAGGAAAGCACTGGTCCGCTGAAGACGCCCCCAGGGATCACCACGAAACCCCGAGTGCCCCGCAACCGCCGCCATGGCCAGAGGGTGCAACGACTGCAGCAACAACGCACGCAATCCACCCACGATCATCGACGCGTCACCGTGCACGAGACGGATCGGACTCCCCTCCCCGAACCAGCGCGGTCCCAGAGCGTCATGAATACGAGCACGCACACCGGGCCCGTCCGGCCCGGCCACACGCGCGAAGATCGCCCTGCGCAGTCGCGCGCGGAGCACCTCGAGGCCGGGTACGGCGCATACGCCGGTCCGGGAAACCGTCACGCCCACCACAGTAGAACCTCCCCGCCCGGGGACACAGAGCCCCACGCACGAGACCCCCACACACCATCGCATCCGCCATCCGCAACTCCCAGAACAGAAACCACCACAGACACCACCCACGCCCAACGGGCGGGCGGTACCCCTGGGGGCGCTTTTGCGGCACCGCCGCAGCCCCCTTCTCCAGTCCGAGAAGGACACCCCAGAACGTCCCTGACGCCTCCAGAAGGCCCCGGAGAGCGGGTGGAGACCGGGCCTCCCAGGCTCCCGGGGAGGCATTGCCAGGGAGAACTCGCCGTGCGTCTCTCGGCTGCCCTGGAACCTGGGAGGTGCCGCGCGCCGAACCAGCAAGAAGCGCCGACGAATGAGCAGCGACGCCCGAAGCCCGCTGCACATCAAAAGGCAAGACAGCGTGGCGCTGACGGTCCACGAACAGAACGAGGTGCTGCCTGACCTCGGTCCGCCAGCGACGGGATCGGCGACACCGTCCCTTCACACATGTGGAGTCGTCGCTCCGGCCACGGGCATGCGCACCGCAGCATGCGGCCGGTCGCCGGCACGGCCGCACCGGCTCCTGCGCCCCTCCGCAGACAACAGGTGTGACCTGCGCAAACAGTCATGACTTTCTCCGTTCCGCTTTCATGTCGCGCCGATTCGCACGATGCTTGACCCGGCACCACGCCGGGAGCCTCACCGGGTCCGCGGGGTGCGGCCGCGCGCACACCGCGGGCGGTCGGTGTGTGAATCGAGGAGAAGGTGTGGCTATGGCGAAGCACGATGCCGACGTACGCAACGCGGTGCTGCTGCTGGCGTTGACCGCCCTGGGTATCGGTCTCGTGGCGACACTGGCGGTCATGAGCTTCTGACCGGTGCTTCCGTGCGCCGTGTGAGCTCCGCTGTCTGCGGGGTGCCCCGGCTGGTTCGCTGCTCGCCGTGCCACGGGCACCTGCCTGTCGCCGGTCCAGCAGAAGGAGCCCCATGCAGCACGCCGACCCCGCTCACACCAGGCCGGTCTCGGTATGGCCGCCCGTGCCGCCGGGCGCCGAGTCGCCGGTGATCCCGGACGCCGCACCACCGGTCCGCGTCACCCTGTCCGACGGCAGCATGCACTGGCTGGTCAGCCGCTACGCGGACGTGCGCACCGTGCTGTCCGACAGCCGGTTCTCCGCGGACGACCAGCATCCGGGATTCCCCCGCCTGATTCCGCTTCCGCCGTTGTCCGGCGGCCTGTCCTTCCTGCGCATGGACCCGCCCCGGCACGACGTGCTGCGGCGGGTCCTGACCCCGCGATTCACCGTGCGCCGCATCGAAGCGTTACGGCCGGCCGTCGAGCGCACCGCGGAGGAGCTGCTGGACGGCATGGAGCGGGGCGGACCACCCGCGGACCTCGTGCAGGCGTTCGCGCTGCCGTTGCCCTCGCGGACGTTGTGCGAGTTGTTGGGCGTCCCGTACCGGGATCACGCGATGTTCCAGGAGCACAGCACGAACGTGGTCGCCACGGACACCGACCCGGACACGGCGACCGCGTCGTTCACGATGCTGGAGGAATACCTGGCGGAACTGGTCGAGGAGAAGCGGGCCCGTCCCACGGACGATCTCATCGGAGCGGCGCTGGCGCAGCAGGAGTCCGCCGCACTCACCGACGAGGACGTCGTCGCCCTGGCGCGGCTGATGCTGATCGCCGGGCACGAGACCACCGCGAACATGATCAGCATGTCCGTGCTGACACTGGTGCGGCACCCCGAGCGTGCCGCGGCCCTGCGTGGCGCCCCGGAGCTGCTGCGTCCGGCCGTGGAGGAACTGCTGCGCTACCTGGCCGTCGTGCGGGACGGCATCGCCCGTGTCGCCACCGAACGCGTCCGGCTGGGCGGGCAGGTGATCGAGGCCGGAGAGGGCGTGGTGGTGTCGCTGCAGAGCGCGAACCACGACGCCGCCGCCTTCCCGGACGCCGCGGAGCTCGACCTGGGCCGTGATGCCCGCGGGCACGTCGCCTTCGGGTACGGGGTCCACCAGTGCATCGGCCAGGCCCTGGCCCGCGTACAGCTCCAGATCGCCCTGACCGCCCTGCTCCGGCGCTTCCCGCGGCTGCGCGCAGCCGTGGTGCCTGAGGATCTGGCGTTCCGCGAGTTCTCCGTGGTGGTCGGCCCCCGCTCGCTGCCGGTGGCGTGGTGACGGGGGCGGCAAGGATGCGGGTGCGCATCGCCCCGGAGCGCTGCTGCGCGTCCGGCATGTGCGTGCTCACCGCGCCGGGGGTCTTCGACCAGTCGGAGGAGGACGGCTCGGTGCGGCTGCTGCGCGCGGTGCCACGCGCGGAGGAGGAGCAGGCCGTCCGGGACGCGGTCCGGCTCTGCCCCACCGGAGCGATCGGCTTCGCCGCTTCGCCGACGGCTCCGCGCCGCGGTTGAGGGCCGGGGCGGAGCCGCCCCGGGTCGGCCGCGGGCCGGCGGACCCGGCAGGGCGGTCCCCCGGCTCGCGGCGGGGCGTCTCGTCCGCCGCCGGCGGGGCGTGCGCGCGAACTGTGCGCGGCGGTCCGGGATGACCCGTGGCGGAGCCGTGCAAGGAGCTGCCGCCGCGGGCGGGCGGACCGCGTTCACGGACGGTGGCCCCCGGCCGCGAGATTCGGCCGGCCCGGATTCCCGGGCTGTCGTGCGCCCCTCGGGGACGACAGTCATGGAGACCGGCACGTGGCGTCGTCCGGTCGAGATTCCGGGGCGGTTGATCAGCAACCGCCTCTGCAACCCGTCGACGAGCCCTGTTCCCGAAGATGAACGAAGCCGGGTGGTCTACGGGCGGCGTGAGGGGTTACCCGCCCCGCGGTACGGCCGCGGGAGGACACATGGCGAGCACGATCGTTTCGGAACGGTTGACGCTGCGCCCGTGGAGGCTGGACGACGTGGAGGCCGCCTTCGCGATCTACGGGCGACCGGACGTGGCACGGTGGCTGAGTCCGGCGATGGACACGGTCAGCGACCGGGACGCCATGCGGCTGGTGCTGCAGCAGTGGATCGCCGAGGACCACCGGGGGTCACCGCCCACCGGGCGGTGGGCGGTGGAGCTGACGGCGGAGCGGCGGGTGGTCGGGGGCGTGATCCTGCTGTACCTGCCACCCGGCGGCGAGGACCTCGAGATCGGATGGCAGCTCGAGCCGGGCGCCTGGGGGCGGGGGTACGCGGCGGAGGCGGGGCACGCCACGGCTCACTGGGCGCTGCAGCAGGCGGGGGTCGACGAGCTGTTCGCCGTGGTGCGCCCGGCGAACGCGCGGGCGGCGGCCACCGCGGAGCGCATCGGCATGGAATGGGTGGGCGAGACCGATAAGTATTACGACCTCCGGCTCCAGGTGTACCGGCTGCGGACGGGCGACCTGGACCGTCCGCTGCCCGGCCGCGCCTACGGAGCAGACCGGCACTCACCGTAGCCGGGGGGCGCCGGCGGCGGGTCAGTCGAACCGGATGTGGCGCAGCCCGGTGTGGAGGCGGCGGAGCCGACCGCGCAGCCGTCCGTGGGTGCCGGGTGCCGGGCGGAGACCGGCGTGGCCGGTGACGTGGTCGGCGACCTGGGGGACGGTGAGGTGGTCGGTCCGCAGGTGCGCGGCGAGCTCCGTTCCTCGGAGGCGTTCGAGGCAGTGGTCGAGCCGGGAGACGGCGAAGCTCTCCCGGAGCGGCGCGATGTGATGCACTTCGTGGCCGCGTTCGCGCAGCCGGCCGACGGTCTCGGCGAGGTGGGCGGGCTCGACGACGGTCATGGGCACGATGACGGCGCCGTGGTGCTCGGCCAGGAGACGGTCGAGGACCTCGTACACGCCCTGCCGCCCGGCGGGGAGGTCCTGGAAGTCGCGCCGCAGAGCGGGCGGCAGCATGCGGTGCAGGCCGAACCCGGCGTGTTCCGGGTCGCTGACGACGCTCCCGGGGAGCCGGCGGCGCGGTTCGTGGGCGGTCTGCGTCTTGCCGCCGCCGAACGGGCGTTGATCCCTACGGGCATGCCCGGACCCTACGCCGCCTGTGGGGGGGGACACACCCGCCGAGGGCGCCAATACCGCCCGGGAGGAACGAAACAGAACATACTGTGCGGGTCCTGTTCCGTGGTGTGGGGGTGGTGTCCTTGCCCGAGCCCGGTGCCTGCGTGCCCGACGACGTCAATCCCCTCCGGCCGGACTTCTGGCGACTGCCGGGGCCGCAGCGGCAGGCAGCGTTCGCGCGCCTGCGCGCGAGGGAGCAGCCCGTGCTGGTGGAGGAGGGCGAGCGCGGCCGGACGTTCGCCCTGGTGCGCCACTGCGATGTCACGGAGGCCAGCAGGAGGCCGGAGGTCTTCCGCAGCGCGCCGGGGGCGACGACTCCCCCGCCGGCGAGGTGGGTGCGGGCGCTCTTCGGGGCGTCCATGGTGAACCTCGACGGCCCGGAGCACGCCCGGTTGCGCGGGGTCGTGGCGCGGGCGTTCACGCCCCGCATCCTGGCGCGCGCCGAGGACGACATCCGGCGCACCGCGGACCGTGTGGTCGACGGGATCGCGAGCACCGTGGGCGGGGACGGCACCGGGGACTTCGTGGCGGCCGTGGCGGCGCCGATGCCGTTCCACGTGCTGTGCCGGATGATGGGCATCCCGGAGGCCGAGCGGGAGAGCATCCAGGTGCTGATCGACCGGGCGTCCGAGCACGTCGGTCTGGACCGCACCCTGGCGCAGCGGCTGCGGACGCCCGGTCGGGGACTGCGGGCGCTGGCGGGGATGCACCGCATCGTCGCCCGGGTCGGGCGGGAGCGGCGTGAGCGCCCCGGTGACGACCTGATCTCCCGGCTGGTGGCGCCGGACCGGGACGGCCAGAGCCTGTCGGCACGTGAGCTGGGCGCTTTCTTCTCGCTGCTGCTGGTGGCGGGTGTGGAGACGACGCGCAACGCGCTGGCGCACGGCCTGCACCTGCTGACCGTGCATCCCGGGCAGCGGGAGGTGCTGCTCTTTGGCCTCGACGCTCACCTGGACACGGCGGTGGAGGAGATCGTCCGGCACAGCACACCCATCCACCAGTTCCGGCGCACCGTCGCCGGGGAGTACGGCGGCCCGGGCGGCTACCGGCCCGGCGACCGGGTGATCCTCTGCTACGGCTCCGCCAACCGGGACGAGCGGGTGTTCGCCGATCCGGAGGCGTTCGACGTCACGCGCAGCCCGAATCCGCATCTGGGCTTCGGTGGGGGCGGGCCGCACTACTGTCTGGGCGCGCATCTGGCGCGGCAGGAGATCCGGGCGGTGCTGCACGCCCTGCTCACGCGGTATCCGGACGTGCACACCACGGCGCCGCCGTCCGTGCCGCCGACGAGCTTCGACCACCGCGTCGCCCGTCTGCCGTTCCGCCTGTCGGCGCCGCGAGGGACGATGAGGGTATGAACGGCGAATCGCATGAGAACGGCCCTGCGGCCCGGCGTACGGGCGTCCCCCGCGACCTGCCGGACCAGGAGGCGGTCGGCGGCAAGGAGGCGCGGGAGGAGGGCACCGGCAGCACAGAGGGGCTCCCGGACACGGACGAGGCCGGGTCGGGCCCTCGCGGGTCCGGCACCCCGGGCGGCGGGGAGCTCGGCGACCGGGAGCCGCCGGAACCGGAGGAGCCCACGGACTGAGCCGCGCGGTGCGCGGCGGCGCGTCACGACGATTCCGTTAGGGTGGACTCCGACCCTGAGGCATTTGTCCATTTCTGTCAGCATACGGAAGTGAGGCGAGGCGGAGTGGCGGCGGCGAAGCGCCCGATTTCCGGCGCACCCTGCTGGGTGAGCCTGGCCACCTGCGACATGGAGGCGGCTCAGGAGTTCTACGGCCCGGTGCTGGGCTGGACCTTCCGGCCGGGACGGCTCGGGGAGGATTTCTGCATCGCCATGACCGACGGGGTTCCGGTCGCGGGAATCGGGGCCGTGAGCCGCAGACTCGGGGTGGCGGTGGCGTGGACGCCGTTCTTCGGCGTCGGCGACGCCGACACGGCCGCGGCCCGTATCCGGGAGCGGGGAGCGACGCTGGCCATCGGCCCGATCGCGCTGGGCGACGGGCGGGCGGCCCTGGCCGCGGATCCGGGCGGTGCGATCTTCGGGCTGTGGGAGGGGTCGGTGCACTCCAGCTGGCACGTCGCGCACGGCAGCCCGCCCGCCAGACTGGAGCTGCGCACCCGGGACGCGTTCGCCGCCGCGATGTTCTACGGCGAAGTCCTGGAGTGGGCGTCGGAACACCCTGAACGCTGCGAGGTGGACTACCGCGACGACGCGGTCACCGTCGAGTTCGGGCCGCACACGGTGGCGACGATCCGGGGCGGAGGCGTGGAGTCCGCCCCCGACCCGCACGTGCGGCCACGGTGGCACGTGTCGTTCTACGTGGAGGACGTGGACGAGGTGGTGCGGGTGGCGGTGGAGGCCGGCGGCACGGTGGCGGCCGCGCCGGAGGACTCCCCCAGGGGCCGCAACGCGATCCTCCGCGACCGGCAGGGCGGCTTGTTCACCGTGCAGGCCCGCAAGTAGCGCCTCGTGCGGGGCCGCCCGACGGCGCCGGGTGGTGTGGTCAGTCCGCGGGGCCGTACCAGACAGTGGTGATGTTGCAGAACTCCCGGATGCCGTGTCCGCCGAGTTCCCGCCCGTAGCCGGAGCGCTTGACGCCGCCGAAGGGCAGGCCGGGGTGGGACGCGGTCATGCCGTTGACGAAGACGCCGCCGGCCTGCAGGTCGCGGGCACAGCGTTCCTGCTCGGCGGGGTCGCGGGTCCAGACGTTGGAGCCGAGGCCGAAGGGGGTGTCGTGGGCGGTCTCCAGCGCCTCGTCGAGGCTGCCGACGCGGTAGAGGACGGCGACCGGCCCGAAGGCCTCCTCCCGGTGGATGCGCATGCGGTCGGTGACGTCCGCGAGCACGGTGGGCTGGTAGTACCAGCCGGCTCCGTCCGGCTCGGGCCGGGCGCCGCCGACCAGCACGGTGGCGCCCTGGCGGCGGGCGTCCTCGACGAGTTCCTCCACGTCGCGGCGGACCTGTTCGGTGGCGAGGGGGCCGATGTCGGTGCCGTCGGCCATCGGATCGCCGACCGTGAGGGCGTCCATGGCCCTCACGAAGCGCTGGGTGAAGTCGTCGTAGACCTCGTCGTGGACGATGAAGCGCTTGGCGGCGATGCAGGACTGGCCGTTGTTCTGGGTGCGGGCGGTGACGGCCGTCGCGGCGGCCTTGGCGATGTCGGCGGAGGGCAGGACGAGGTAGGGGTCGCTGCCTCCGAGTTCGAGCACCGTCTTCTTGACGACGTCGCCGGCGATGGACGCGACGGAGCGGCCGGCTCCTTCGCTGCCGGTGAGGGTGGCGGCGGCGACACGCGGGTCGCGGAGCAGGGTGGCGACCTCTCCGGAGCCGATCAGCAGGGTCTGGAAGCAGCCGTCGCGGTAACCGGCACGGCGGAACAGGTCCTCCAGGTAGAGAGCGGTCTGCGGCACGTTGGAGGCGTGCTTGAGCAGCCCGACGTTCCCGGCCATCAGGGCGGGGGCGGCGAACCGTACGACCTGCCAGAGGGGGAAGTTCCACGGCATGACGGCGAGGACCGGGCCGAGCGGGCGGTAGCGGACCACGGCGCGCACCGCTCCGGAGTCGGCGACGTCGTCCTCGGCCGGGTGCTCGTCGGCGAGGAGGGCGGGCGTGTGCCGGGCGTACCAGCGCATGGCCTTCACGCACTTGGCCGCCTCGGCACGGGCGGCGGCGAGGGGCTTTCCCATCTCCAGCGTCATGGTGCGGGCGACGTCGTCCTGCTCGCCCTCGAGGAGGTCCGCCGCGGCGCGCAGCAGTTCCTGCCGGCGCTCCATGGTGGTGACGCGGTGGTGCTGGAACGCTTCGTGGGCCGCCGCCAGCCGGTCCTCGATCTCGCGGGGGCCGAGGGCGTCGAAGGTCTTGAGGGTCTCCCCCGTTGCCGGGTTGACGGTCGCGATGGGCACTGCCGGGTCCCTCCTCCTGGGCTGGTTCTCGGGCTCCGGGTGCCCGGCGCGGCGGCGGCTAGTCCTCTCCGGGCGGAGCGGGTGCGGGCGGATGCCGGTCCCCGCCGCCGCGGGGTCAGGCCACGGTGCCCTGCGGGCTGCGGGTGGCCCAGCGCAGTACGGCGCCGCAGCCGCCCGCGGGGCCCGGGCCGCCGACGGGCACCCGGAGCACGTCCGCGTCGGCCGCGGCCGCGGCGCGCAGCAGGGCGTCGTCGGCGCGGGCCGACGAGGGGCGGCGCACCCCGGTGGCCTGGGCCTCGGTACGGCGGACGGCGACCTGGTCGGGGGCGGGGCCGACCCACACCTCGTGGGCGGGGTCGGGGCCGGACGCGGCGAGGAGCAGGGTGGCGAGCCGGTGGCTGCGTGCGGCGTCGACGACGGCGGGGATGCCGTCGGCGGCCTGTCCGGGCCAGGCTTCCCCGCCAGGGGCGAGGTGCGTGCCGGGGCGCCCGCGTCCCGCGCGGAAGAGATCGAGCGTGTCCTCCAGGTGGCGGTGGACGTGGGCGTCGCGTGCCTCGGCGACGGCCGCGTCCACCGCGTCCGGGGAGCCGCCGCGGTGACGGGTGCCGCGGTCGGCTTCGACGGCCCGGCGGCGGATGTGCTCGGGCAGGCGTTCGCGTACGGCTCGGCGTTCGCGGGGATCGCCGGCGAGGACCAGCAGGGCGGCGCCCGAGGGGCCCCAGTGGCGGGTGAGGGCACGGGCGGTCATGTCGGCGGTGCGGGCCCAGCCGTTCTCGATGCGGTGGCGGTAGTGCCATTCGTGACGGTTTGCGGGAAGGCTGCGGTGTCCGCGGCCCGGCATTTCGGCGCCGTCGGCGCGGCCGACGGCGCGGCGGCCTCCGGCGTCGCACAGTTCGATGTCGGCGCCGGTGTGGTCGACGCGGGCGAGGAGGCAGGCGGGTGCGTGGTCGAGGTGGTCCAGCAGCGGGGCGAGGCGCGGCAGGGGGGACCAACTGGTGAGGACGGCCGAGGGGGACGTGACGAGGGGGACGTCGAGGACGACCTCGGCGCCGGTGGCGAACAGGGCCCGTCCCGGGGGTGCTCCGGCGGCGGGTTCGGCGGCGAGGTGCCGCGCGACGGCGTCGCGGGTGTAGTCGTCGGCGCCCTGGGCGGTGAGCTGTCCGCCGGCGGCCCGGGCCCGCAGGCGCAGCCGGTCGGCGGCGTCCTGGGTGGCCCGGGAGGTGTCCAGGTAGACCGAGGCCCACGGGCCGGGACGGTCCAGCAGCGGGGCGAGGAAGCGGGTGTCCATGGTGTCCTCCGGGAGGTGGGAGGTCAGCGTGTGTTTCCCGTTCCGTCCAGGTGACGGAGGAGGCGTGGCAGCGGCCAGGTGTTGATGACGTCGTCGGGGGTGAGCCAGCCGCGTTGCGCGGTGCCCACGCCGAAGCGGTGGTATTCCAGGTCGCGGACGGAGTGGGCGTCGGTGTCGATCGCGAACTTCACGCCGTGGCGCTTGGCGCGGAGGATGTTCTCGTCGTTCAGGTCGAGCCGGTTGGGGTGGGAGTTGATCTCCAGCGCGGTGCCGGTGCGGGCGGCGGCCGCGAAGACGGCGTCCAGGTCGGCGTCGACGGGCTCGCGCTTGCCGAGGATGCGGGTCGTGGGGTGGCCGATGATGTGGACGTGGGGGTTCTCGCAGGCGCGGACGAGGCGGCGGGTGAGGGCGTCGCGGCTCTGGCGGAAGTGGGAGTGGACGGAGGCGACGCACACGTCGAAGCCGGCGAGGAACTCCGCGTCCCAGTCGACGCCGCCGTCGGGGTCGATGTTGAGCTCGGTGCCGTGCAGCAGGCGCATGCCGCGGTGGCGCTCGTCCAGCGCGCGGACCGCGTCGCGCTGTGCCAGCGCCTTCTCGTCCGTCATGCGCTGCATGACCAGGTCGGGGGCGTGGTCGGTGACGGCGTAGTACTCCAGCCCGCGACGGGCGGCGGCGTCGACCATGTCCTCCAGGGAGGCCAGGCCGTCGGTGAGGTCGGTGTGGGTGTGCAGGTCGCCGCGGAGGTCGGCGTCGGTGACGGTGGCGGGCAGTTCGCCGCGCAGGGCCGCGGCGACCTCGCCGCGGTCCTCACGGAGCGTGGGCGGGATCCAGGGCAGGCCGAGGCGCCGGTAGACGTCCTCCTCGGTGCGGGCGGCGATCTTCCGCCCGGTCTCGGCGTGGAAGAGTCCGTACTCGGAGAGTTTCAGCTTGTGCCGGACGGCGCGTTCGCGGATGCGGATGTTGTGCGCCTTGGAGCCGGTGAAGTAGATGAGGGCGGCGCCCCAGGAACCGGGCGGGACGACGCGCAGGTCGATCTGGAGGCCGTCGGTGGTGCGAACGGAGGTCTTCTTGGTGCCGTGGGCGAGGGTCTCGGCGACGTGGGGCAGCCGGGTGAGGGCGTCCATGAAGGGTGCGGAGCGGCGGGCGGCGACGAGGATGTCGAGGTCGCCGACGGTCTCGCGCATGCGGCGCAGGGAACCGGCCCAGGTGCACCGTTCGCAGCCGTCGATGGCGGTGAGGGCGGCGACGACTGCTTCGGCGGTCTCGGCCGCCTGGGCGAGACGGACGCGGCCGCCGGAGGCCTGCAGGACGTCGATGCCGTGGAGGATGTTCTCCTCGGTCCTGGGCCCGAAGCCCTTGAGGTCGCGGAGCCGTTCGGCCTCGATGGCCTCCCGGAGCGCGGGGACGGAGGAGATGCCGAGCGTCTCGTAGAGGGTGAGCGCCTTCTTGGGGCCGAGGGTGGGGATGGCCATCAGGCGGCGGACGCCGTCGGGGATGCGCGCGCGGGCCTGTTCGACCTCGGGCATGGTGCCGGTGGCCAGGTAGGCGGCGACCTTGTCGGCGATGGACCGGCCGACGTTGGGGATGTCGCGCAGGGCCCGGGCGTCGAGGGTGGAGACGTCCGTGTGGTGGCCGCCGATCGCGCGGGCGGCCTTCTCGTAGGCGCGTGCCTTGAACGCGTCTCCGCCGCTGATCTGGACGAGGTCGGCGTACTCCTGGAGCAGTGCCGCGACGTCGTCGTTGGGTCGGGCCACGAGGCCAGTGTAGGGAGGGGCGCGGGGTCTCGCCGGGCCTGCGCCCGGTGCGTGGCGCCTCAGGGGGTGGTGGGGCGGGAGAGGATGCCGACGACCTCGTCGTCGGTGGTCTGGGAGAAGTCGCGGTACCACTCCCCCACGGCGAAGAACACCTCCGGCACGGACAGGCAGACGAGTTCGTCGACGGTCTTCTCGAGGCGGGCGGCGGTGTCGCGGGGCGCCACGGGGACGGCGAGGACGACGCGGGCGGCGCCGTGGGCGGCGGCGACGCGGCACGCGGCGGAGGCGGTGGCTCCGGTGGCGATGCCGTCGTCGACGAGGATCGCCGTGCAGCCGTCCAGGGGGACGCGGGGGCGGTCGCCGCGGAAGCGGAGGGCCTGGCGTGCGAGTTCCGTCTCGGCGGCCCGCTCGGTGTGCTCCAGTTCACCAGGGCCGGCGTGGGCGGCCGCGAGGACGTCCGGGTTGAGGACGCGGACGCCGTCCTCGCCGAGGGCGCCGTACGCCACCTCGGGGTGGCTGGGGACGCCGAGCTTGCGGACGAGCACGACGTCCAGGGGCGCGTCGAGGGCGTGCGCCACGGGGTGGGCGACGGGCACGCCGCCGCGCGGCAGGGCGAGCACCACGGGACGGTTGCCGCGCTGGTGGCCCAGCCGTTCGGCGAGCAGCCGGCCGGCTTCGGCGCGGTCGGTGAACAGCATGCCCCGCTCCTTCCTCGCTCCCCTCCGCGTCGGGCGCGGCGGGCGCGGTGAGTCCGGTGGGCGCGGGCGCCCGGGCGGGGTCAGCCGGCTGCGGCGGCGAGCGCCGCGCGGAGCCGGGCCGCCACGTCCTCCGCTTCCGCCTCGTCCGCGTACCGGGTACGGGGCCAGAAGAAACCTCGCAGGCCGTCCTTGCGGTTCCGGGGGACGACGTGGACGTGGAAGTGGGGCACGGACTGGCTGACGCGGTTGTTGGCGGCGACGAAGGTGCCTGCCGCGCCGAGCGCGTCCTCGACGGCGGCCGTGGTGCGGCGGACACGGGCGAAGAACGGGCCGAGTTCGTCCTCGGTGAGGTCGGTGAGGGTCTCCGCGTGCCGGCGCGGGACCACCAGGACGTGGCCGTGGAACAGGGGGCGGGTGTCGAGGAACGCGACGGCGGTGGCGTCCTCGAGGACGCGGTGTGCGGGCGCGTGGCCCGCGACGACACGGCAGAAGACGCAACCGGGTGAGGCGACGCTCCCGCCGACGACCGGTGAATCACCCATTTGCGGCTTTCCTCCCTATAATACTTTCTGTGATGGTGGAACAGCTCATGGTGAAAGTCCCCTAGTCCAGGAGTCTCCATGATTCTGTCCATCTCCGGTGTGGTGCTGCTCGGCATCGTCATCTTCCTCTTCTTCAAGAAGGACGGGATGAAGCTGTCGCACTTCGCGGTGTGCGCGCTGTTCGGTTTCTACCTGGCGGGCACGGCCATCGCGCCGGGCATCAAGGCGGGCGGCGAGACGCTCGCGGGCCTGATCGGCGGCCTCCAGCTCTAAGGGCCGGGACGGTGGACGCGGTGAGGTGCCGGCGGCGCATGAGGGAGGAGAGGCTGTGGGTCTGCTGCCACTGCCCGGTCTGACGGGGCTCGGGAGCGGAGCGATGCAGGCGGTCCGCAGGAGCCGGGACGCGGCGCGGACCGGCGCGGACGGCGCCGCGGACGTCCTCCAGCCGCTGGTGGTGGTCGGCCGTGGCCTGCGCAGGCTGGCGTACGGCGGCCGCGCCTGGTGGCAGGCCGCGCCGCAGGAACGGCGGGGTCCGGTGGGCGCGCTGGTCTTCGTGGGTCTCCTGTGCGTGTACCTGCTGCCGTACGGGCCGGCGCTCGCAGTCGGGGCGCTGCTCGTCGTCGCGGGGTGGAAGGGCCGGGGCGGCGACGCCGTGGAGGCACCGGCCGAGACGGGTCCGGGCCCGGAGGAACTGGCCCGGCTGCAGTCGCTGTACGAGGCGCTGGTGCCGTGCTTCGCGCGCGCGGACGAGCCGGGTGAGGAGCCGCTGTACGCCCACGACGGGACCTACGAGCGCAGCTTCGAGGAATTCTCCTTCACCGGGGAGGGCCGCATCGAGCGGCTGCTGCTGCGCTATCCGGCGCACTTCGCCGACTGCGACGCCGAGCAGCGGCAGCGGGTCGAGCGGGTGCTGGACGCGAAGGCCGGGCGGGGCCGGGAGTACCGCTTCGGATGGGACGAGGAGCGCAACCGGCTGGAGCTGTCGGTGCTGCCGCCGCTGCCGGCGGACGTGGTGGCGCAGCCGTTCGTCACTTCCCCGGGCGAGACGGTGCTGGGCTTCACCGACGAGGGGGCGGTTCCGCGGACGCTGCCGGTGACCGACGGCTGGGGTTCGCGGGACGTGCCGCCGGTGGTCTGGCGCACCGGGCCGCGTTCGACCGAGACGCACCTGCTGGTGCTGGGCAATCCGGGGTCGGGGGCCAGCACGCTGCTGCGTTCGGTGGCGGTGCAGGCGCTGCGGCACGGGGACGTGCTGGTGGTGGAAGGCGGCGGGGCCGGCGAGTTCGCGTTCCTGACCGGGCGGCCGGGGGTGCCGGCGGTCGAGTCGTCGGTGGTGGGAGCGCTGGCGGCGCTGGAGTGGGTGGTGCACGAGACGGAGCGGCGGCTGCTGACGGGGCACCGGGCGCGGCAGGCGGGTGACCCGGTCCCGGCGGACGTGCGGCGGCCGCTGTGGGTGGTGGTGGACCGGCCGGCGCTGCTGAGCCATCTGGCCCGCGCGGAGGGCCGCCGCGACCCGCAGGAGCTGCTCGAGGTGCCGCTGCGGCACGGGCGGGCCGCGCACGTGACGGTCGTGGTGGCGGAGCAGTTCGAGGGGGCGCAGACGCTGGCCCAGGCGGTACGGGCATACACGCGGGCGCGGGTGGTGCTGGGGCCGGAGTCGGCGGACCAGGTGCGTGCGGTGCTGGGCGAGGGACCGGCTGCGGCGCCGGCGCCGCAGCCGCCGCGGGGGCGCGGGTACGCGCGGCTGGGCGGTGGTCCGGTGCTGCGCCTGCAGGTGCCGGCGACGCCGGACCCGCACGACGAGGAGACCGACGAGGGGCAGCGGCAGGCGGTGCTGGCGCTGCTGCCCGAGCGGGGGCAGCCGGCAAGTGCGGCGCGGACGGCCGCACAGGCCGCTGGACCGCCTCCGGCGGGCCCGGTGACCGCGGGCCGGTGACCGCGGGCCGGGCCGGGCGGGGGCGGGTCAGGCGACGTAGCTGCGCGGAGTGGGGCTGCCGCCGACGGCTCCGGAGCGCACCAGGTCCGCGGCGGCGGCCAGCCGGGCGACCGCTTCGGTGGCCAGCGGGTCGGCGAGGGTGAACGGCAGCCGTACGTACGCCTCGAACGCGCCGTCCACGCCGAACCGGGTGCCGGCCGGGACGCGCACGCCGAGGCGTTCGCCGGCCTCGGCGATGCGCGAGCCGGAGAGGCCGCCGGTTCGCGCCCAGAGGGTCAGGCCACCGTGGGGCAGGGCGAACTCCCAGTCGGGCAGGTGCTGCCGGAGGGCGCCGGTGACGGCGTCGCGGTTCTCCCGGGCGCGGTCGCGTCGCAGCCGCATCGCAGGCTCCCAGTCGGTGTCCAGCAGGTGGGCGACCGCGAGCTGTTCCAGGACCGGGCTGCCCAGGTCGGCGTAGGCGCGGGCGGCGGTCAGGCTCCGTACGGTCTCCGGTGCGGCGCGGATCCAGCCGATGCGCAGCCCGGCCCAGATGGTCTTGCTGACGGAGCCGACGGTGACGACGGTGGAGCCGCCGGTGTCGAAGGCGGCGACCGGCCGCTGCGCCGGCACGTCGTCGAGGGTGAGTTCGGCCATGGTCTCGTCGGCGACCAGAAGGGTGCCGGCGGCCCGCGCGGCGGCGACCAGGTCCCGGCGCTGCTCGTCGTCGACGAGGACGCCGGTGGGGTTCTGGAAGTCGGGGATGACGTAGGCCATGCGGGGTGCGGAGTCGCGGAGCACCTGGCGCCAGGCGGTCAGGTCCCAGCCGGGGCGGCGGTCGGACAGGGCGACGGGCACCAGGCGCACGCCTGATTCACGGAGGAGCTGGAGGATGTTGGCGTAGGAGGGGTGTTCGACCGCGACGCGTTCCCCGCGGGGGGTGAAGAGGCGGGTGAGGGCGGCGAGGGCGCCCATCGCCCCGGTGGTGATCATGATCTGTTCGGGCATGGTGGCGACGCCGCGCGCGGTGTAGTGGCGGGCGACGGCCTCGCGGAGCACGGGCAGACCGGCCGGGTAGTCGCCGTGCGTGTGGGTGTAGGGCGGGAGTTCGGTCAGGGCGTGTTCGAAGGCGGCGGTGAGGTGGGGTTCGGGGGCGGGGAGGGCGGCGCAGCCGAGGTCGATCATGGTGTCGGCGGCTTCGGGTGGGAGGGGTTCGAGGCCACCGGTGGGCAGCGGGCTTCCCTCGGGCAGGGCGGTCCAGCTTCCGGCGCCGCGCCGGGAGGCGAGGTAGCCCTCGGCGCGCAGGGCCTCGTAGGCGGTGGCGACGGTGGTGCGGGAGACCTTCAGCGCGGCGGCGAGTTCGCGTTCGGCGGGGAGGCGCGCTCCGACGGGCACGCGGCCTTCGAGGACGAGGATGCGGATGCCGTCGCACAGGCGCCGGTAGGCGGGCCGAGCGGCGCCGGTGCGGCCGGAGGCGCCGGTGTGCTGGGAGGTGAGGAGGCGGGCGAGCTGCGGCGCACCCACCGCCGATGTCCAGGGAGCCATCCGGATTCCAGTCCACTCGTCGTTGATTGGCCGTGTTTTTCTCGGCCTTCCAGGCCACATGCTGCCACGGTCGGTCCATGGTCGCCAGAAAGGGGTTCCCCGTGTCCGTCTCCCCCGGGTCGGGACGTCGTCTCACGCGCCGGTTGGTGCAGCTGTACGTGGGCCTGGTGCTCTACGGCGCCAGCGCCGCGTGGATGGTGCGGGCCGAACTGGGCCTGGGGCCCTGGGACGTGCTGCACCAGGGCGTTGCGGAGCTGTCGGGGATGTCCATCGGCATCGTGTCGGTGATCGTGGGTGCGGTGGTGCTGCTGCTGTGGGTGCCGCTGCGGCAGCGGCCCGGGCTCGGCACGGTGTCGAACGTGTTCGTGGTCGGGCTGGCGATGGACGCGACGTTGTGGCTGAGCCCGGAGCCGGCGGCGCTCGCGGTGCGGATTCCGCTGCTGGTGGGCGCGGTGGCGCTGAACGGCGTGGCGACCGGTCTGTACATCTCGGCGCGGTTCGGGCCGGGCCCGCGGGACGGGCTGATGACCGGCCTGCACGCCCGGACCGGGATGTCGGTGCGGCTGGTGCGTACCGGCATCGAGGTGGCGGTGCTGGCCACCGGGTGGCTGCTGGGCGGTGCGGTGGGCGCGGGCACCGTGCTCTACGCGCTGGCGATCGGGCCCCTCGCACAGGTCTTCCTGCGCGTCTTCGCGGTGCCGGCCCCGGACGGCGGGCGGAGCCGGGTGGCGGCAGCGGACCCGCGCGGGGCGGCGGACGGTCCGCGCGGGGTGCGCGCGATACTGCGTCGGTGACCGCGATACGACACCCCTTCCTGGACCGTCCGCTGCCCCTGGCCTTCGCCCACCGCGGCGGGGCCGCCGAGGGCCTGGAGAACACCGTGACCGCGTTCCGGCGGGCGGTGGACCTGGGATACCGCTACCTGGAGACGGACGTGCACGCGACCGCGGACGGCCGCCTGGTCGCCTTCCACGACGACACCCTGGACCGGGTCACCGACGGCCGGGGTCGGATCGCGGACCTGACGTGGGAGGAGGTGCGGCGGGTGCGGGTCGCGGGGAAGGAACCGGTGCCGCTGTTCTCCGACCTGCTGGAGACGTTCCCCCGCGCACGGTGGAACATCGACGTCAAGGCGGACGCCGCGCTCGCCCCGCTGCTTGCGGAGCTGGAGGCGGCGGACGCCTGGGACCGGGTGTGCGTCGGCGCGTTCGACGAACGCCGGGTGGCGCGGGCGCAGGAGCTGGCGGGTCCGCGGCTGGCGACGTCGCTGGGGACGCGGGGGGTGCTGGGGCTGCGGCTGCGCTCGTGGGGCCTGCCACTCTCGGTGCGACGCGGTGCGGTGTGCGTGCAGGTGCCCGTGCGGCACGGGGTCCGGGTGGTGGACGCGGCGTTCGTGCGGGCGGCCCACCGGCTGGGGATGCAGGTGCACGTGTGGACCGTGAACGACGCGGACACGATGCGGGCGCTGCTGGATCTGGGCGTGGATGGCATCATGACCGATCACATCGAACTGTTGCGTGAGGTGCTGACCGAGCGGGGGGCCTGGCAGGGCTGACCGCGGCGCCGCGCGACGGGACGTCCCCCCTGTCGAGGCGGCGGGGGCCGGCGTGGAGGGGACGAGGTATCCGGATGGACGCGGTCGCGGAGCGGGCGGCGGAGGGCGGTGCGGCCGAGCGCCGCCGGGAACAGCGGGGCTGGTACTTCTACGACTGGGCGAACTCGGTCTTCTCCACCAGCGTGCTCACGGTGTTCCTCGGCCCGTACCTGACCGAGGTGGCGAAGGCCGCGGCGGACCCCGAGGGCTTCGTGCACCCGCTGGGCATTCCGGTGCGCGCGGGCTCCTTCTTCGCCTACTCGGTGTCGGCGTCGGTGCTGCTGTCGGTGCTGGTGATGCCGGTGGCCGCCGCGCTGGCGGACCGTACGGGGAGGAAGAAGCCGATCCTGGGCTTCTTCGCCTACCTGGGAGCGGGCGCGACCACGGGGATGTTCTTCCTGTCCGGCGACAGGTATCTGCTGGGCGGGGCGCTGCTGATCCTCGCGAACGTGGCGTTCGGCGCGGCGGTGGTGGTCTATCACGCGTTCCTGCCGCAGATCGCGCTGCCGCACGAGCGGGACAAGGTGTCCTCGCGCGGCTGGGCGTTCGGCTACGCCGCGGGGGCACTGGTCCTGGTGGCGAACCTGGCGGTCTTCCTGGGGCACGAGTCGCTGGGTGTGGACGAGGGAACGGCGGTGCGGATCTGCCTCGCCTCGGCCGGCCTGTGGTGGGGGCTGTTCACGCTGGTGCCGCTGCGCCGGCTGCGGGAACGGCCGGTGACGGGTGCGGGGGGCGGTCGCCGGATCTCGCTGGGCGGCGGCGGACGGCAGCTGCTGGCGACGCTGCGGGACCTGCGGCGGTACCCGTTGACGCTGCTCTTCCTGGGCGCCTACCTGCTCTACAACGACGGGGTGCAGACGGTGATCACCCAGGCGTCGGTGTTCGGGGCGGAGGAGCTCGGCATGGAGCAGACGACGCTCATCGCCGCCGTGCTGCTGGTGCAGGTGCTCGCCGTGGCCGGGGCGCTGCTGATGGGCCGGCTGGCCCAGCGGTACGGCGCCAAGCGGACGATCCTGGGGTCGCTGGTGGCGTGGACGGCCACCGTGGGGGCGGGCTGGTTCCTGCCCGCCGGGGCGCCGGTGTGGTTCTTCGCGCTGGCGGCGGCGATCGGCCTGGTACTCGGGGGAAGCCAGGCGCTGTCGCGCTCGCTGTTCGCCCAGCTGATCCCGAAGGGCAAGGAAGCGGAGTACTTCGCCCTGTACGAGATCAGCGACCGTGGCACCAGCTGGCTCGGTCCGCTGCTCTTCGGGCTGACATACCAGCTGACCGGCAGCTACCGGGACGCGATCATCTCGCTGGTGGTCTTCTTCGTGCTGGGCTTCGTCCTGCTGGCACGGGTGCCGGTGGCGCGGGCGGCGGCCGCGGTGGGCAACCCGGAACCGGACCGGATTTAGCCCGGGGCGGTGCGGGGCGGTAGTGTACGCCCTTGGCCCGCCGGATGGACCGTGACCGCATACACCGTGGCGAGCAACGCCGGGTGACAACCTCTGTCACATGTGACAAACCGGGCGTCGGCGGGTATCGCAACATTCGACGCGGCACGACGGGCGACGCATGTCCCCTTACGGGAATCTTCACCGCCGACGAGACGTTGACTTCGATGACGACGACAGCGACACCTGTCCTGTGGGCGACCAGCCCGGGAGGCACGATTCATGAGTGAGCGAGCTCTTCGCGGCACGCGACTCGTGGTGACCAGCTACGAGACGGACCGCGGTATCGACCTGGCACCGCGCCAGGCCGTGGAGTACGCATGCCAGAACGGCCATCGTTTCGAGATGCCGTTCTCGGTTGAGGCCGAGATCCCGCCGGAGTGGGAGTGCAAGGTGTGCGGAGCACAGGCACTCCTGGTCGACGGTGACGGGCCCGAGGAGAAGAAGGGCAAGCCGGCACGTACGCACTGGGACATGCTCATGGAGCGCCGCACGCGCGAGGAGCTGGAGGAGGTGCTGGCCGAACGGCTGGCCGTCCTGCGCTCCGGCACCATGAACATCGCCGTGCATCCGCGCGACAGCAAGCGCAAGTCCGCCTGAGCCCAGGCGGCACGCGCACGGGCAGGGGCGGGCCGCACCTTCACGGTGCGGCCCGCCCCTGCCCGCTGTCGTGTCCGCTTCGTGTCCGCTCTCCACCGGTCGCGGGGTGCCGGGTGCCGCGCCCCTGGTCGCGCAGCTCGCCGGCGACGCGTGCGACGACCGTAGGCCGCCGCACGCGGGAGCGGGTCAGCGCGCCGGGGGGCCGTCGTCGTCGCGGAGGACCTCGCCCTGCACGATCCGTCCGTCCGGGCGGTGCATGCGGGCCTGTTCCTGTGCGCTGCGCGCCTGCCGCATCGCGTCGCCCAGATCGCCGCCGGCCAGGCCCGACAGCCGTCGCTCCGCGCCCCGGCGCAGCAGCCTCGCGGTCGGCGGGAAGAGGCACAGCAGGGCGGCGGCGTCGGAAACCAGTCCCGGCACCATCAGCAGCAGGCCGCCGAGCATCGCGAAGGTGTTGCCGCCGCGGGGCCCCGCCCCCTCCCGGGCCTCCCCGGGCCCGCCGGGCGTGGCGAAGGCCGCGGACAGCTGCCGCCAGGCCCGCCGCCCCGCCCGGCGCACCACCAGCGCGCCGAGCACGAAGCCGCCTGCGAGCAGCAGCAGGACGGTGAGGCCGCCGGCCGCGTCGGCGACGACGGTGAGCAGCCAGATCTCCAGCACCGCCCAGGCCGCGACGATCAGCGGGGTCAGGGTGCGGGCCGGGGAGCGGCGCCGGGCCGTCCGCCCCCCGCCGTCCGGGCCGCCGGGACGGCCGGTGCCCTCCTGTGGGGCCTCGTGGCGGTCACGGGGCGGTGGCTCAAACGGGTACGGTGCGCCGTTGCTCATGTCTCAAGTGTGCCTGCGGCCGAGAGCGCGCTTCACCCTGCCCTCGACACCCCAGGCGGTGACGCGCCACAAGGCTTCGGCGACGATGTCGCGGCTCATCTTGGAGTCGCCGCGTTCGCGCTCGACGAAGGTGATGGGCACCTCGACGACGTGGTAGCCGGCGCGGACGGCACGATGGGCGAGGTCGACCTGGAAGCAGTACCCCTGGGAGGCGACGGCGTCCATGGTCAGGCCGCGCAGCGTCTCGGCGCGGAACGCGCGATAGCCGCCGGTGACGTCCCGGATCGGGACGTCCAGCAGGGCGCGGGAGTAGAGGCTGCCGCCGCGGGAGAGGAACTCCCGGGTGCGGGGCCAGTTGACGACGCGTCCGCCGGGCACCCAGCGGGAGCCGAGGACCAGGTCCGCGCCCTTGAGGGCGTGCAGCAGGCGCGGCAGTTCCTCGGGCTGGTGGGAGCCGTCGGCGTCCATCTCGACCAGCACGCCGTAGCCGCGTTCCAGACCCCAGCGGAATCCGGCGAGGTAGGCCGCTCCGAGCCCCTCCTTGCCGCGCCGGTGCAGCACGTGCACGTGGTCGTCGGAGGCCGCGAGTTCGTCGGCGAGCTTGCCGGTGCCGTCGGGGCTGTTGTCGTCGGCGACCAGGACATGCGCCCCGGGCACGGCCTCACGCACGCGTTCCACCACGGGCGCGACGTTGTCGGCCTCGTTGTAGGTGGGAATGATCACGAGCACGTCCCCCAGGGGGCCGTAGCTCCGCTGTCCGCCGTGTGTCACTGCTGCCGTCCCTCCGCCAGGCGTGCCGTGCCGCGTGTCCGGCGGCGGAGGACGAGCGCCCACGCGCAGGACAGGAGGCCCACGATAGCGAGTGCCCATTCGGGTGCCGCGCCCACACGGTCCGCGAGCGTGATGTCGTCGCGCAGGGGGAGTTCGGCCAGCAGCACGTCCTGGGTGAACTCCTCGGTGCGCTGCTCGACGGTGCCGTCCGGGGCGACGATCGCGCTGATGCCGCTGGTGGCGGCGGTCACGATGGCCCGGCCGTGTTCGACGGAACGCAGCTTGGACATGGCCAGCTGCTGCTCGGGCTGGCCGGTGCGGCCGTAGGTGGCGTTGTTGGTCTGCACGACCAGGGCGCGGGCACCGTCGTCGACGGTGTCGCGGACGATCTCGTCGTAGGCGATCTCGAAGCAGATGACGTCGCCGAGGCGGGCGGGCCCCACCTGGAGGACGCCGGTGTGGTCGCCGGGCCAGAAGTCGCGGGGGACGCGCTGGAGGCGGGTGATGACCGTGCTCAGCACGTCGCGGAAGGGCACGTACTCGCCGAACGGCACGGGGTGCTGCTTGGTGTAGGAGGCTCCGGGGCCGGTCCGCGGGTCCCAGACGATGCCCTGGTTCTCGACGTAGCCCTCCTGAGTCGGGTGGTCGACCAGGGCGCCGACGAGGATGGGGACGCCGACCGCGTCGGCGGCCTCGTCGATGCGGTCGTAGGCCGCGCGGTGCTGGTGGGGGTCCAGGTCGGAGGCGTTCTCCGGCCAGATCACCAGGTCGGGACGGTCCACCTCGCCCTTGTCGATGCGGTCGGCGAGCTTCAGGGTGGCCTCGACGTGGTTGTCGAGGATGAGCATGGGGCGGCCGAGGAAGTCCATTCCCGGCTGCTGGACGTCGCCCTGGACCACGGCGATGTCGACGGTGTCGGCGGCCTTGGTGGGGACCGGGACGGCGTAGCCGGCGGCGGTGAGGAGCGCCGCGAGGGCGCACGCGGCGGCGGACTGGAGAGCGGCGCGGCGGCGGGAGCCGGCCGGTGCGGCGTCCGGTGCGGGGGCCCGGTCTGCCGGTGCGGCGGTGCGGACGGGGGCGGCGGTGCGGCGCAGGCGCCAGGCCCCGAGGGCGGCGGCGGCGAGAAGGGAGCCGGCCAGCGCGACCGCGAACGTGACGAGCGGGGCTCCCCCGAGCGCGGCCAGCGGCGTGTAGGGCGAGCCGGTGTTGGCGAAGGCGAGACGGCCCCAGGGGAAACCGCCGAAGGGCACCCGGTCGCGGGCCCATTCCTCCGCCACCCACAGGCAGCCCGCCCACAGGGGCCAGGCGGGGAGGCGGGAGGTGAGGGCGAGGCCGGCGCCGAGCGCGGCGAGGAAGAGCGCCTGGAGGAAGGACAGCCCGAGGACGGCGTCCCAGCCGATGACGCTCAGCCACTTCAGCAGGCCGACGAAGAAGGCGATGCCTAGGACCAGTCCGGTCCAGGCGCCCTGGCGGGCCGTACGGCGGTGGGTGAGGACGGCGAGGGCGCCGACGGCGACCAGCGAGAGCGGCCACAGGTCGTACGGCGGGAAGGCCAGGGCCAGGGCGAGGCCGGCGAGCAGCGCGGCCGCCGTGCGGAGGGCCTCGCGCCGGACGAGGACGCCGGCGCGGTGCAGCCTCCCGGGGCGCGGGCCGGACGCGGGAGGTCCGGCGGAGCCGGGGGCGGCTGTTCCGGCGGGCCTCTCCGCGGCGGAGGAGGGCGCCGGGCCGGAGGGAGGGTGCGTGGCCCCGGGGCGGCGGCCGGGGGGCGGCTCGGCGGGCCCGCTCCGGGCGGTGTCTTCGGTGGTGTCGGGGCCCGATGGCACGGTCGCGTCTTCCCTCGTGGTCGTGGGGTTCTCGATGTGACCCGACGGTACATCGAAGGGGGCGCGTCGCGGGGCCGCGGGTGGGGACGTGCGGAGGCTGCGGATGGGGGCCCGGCGCCCTTCGGGCCGACCTGGGGCCCGCTGGCTGCGGGTCGACCGAGAGCCGTTGTCTACTGAGCGCCCGGGCCCCACCCGGGTCACACCTGCCGACCAGGCGAAACCTTCCGCCCCCGGGCTGCGAACGCTGGACCTGGCTCCCAGTGGTGGTGTGCCGGTGCGACGCACCACCCCATGGCCCAGCGGCGCTCGGGGACCGTGTGCAGGATCCCCGGTCGGACGTCCTGTGGTGGACTCGGCCGAACCTACCGGGCGGGATGCGCGGTGTGTCAACATCCCCCCGGCCTGCGGCGTTTCGCCGTCGCACCAGGTGGGTGCCGGGTCTCCACGGGCCTGCCGGGGGCTTCGGGGGCGCCGTTCGGCGGTATCGGGCGCCCGCCCTTCACTCGTTCGGACGCGTGTACACGGTGCGGCCGGCCACGGCGGTGCGCAGGCAGACGGGAAGCGGGACGCCCGGGGTGAGGTCGGGCAGACCGGGGGTGCCGGAGCGCGGGTCAGTGGACCAGTTCGCGACCCGGGTGTCGGGGGCCTGGACGACGAGTTCACCCGTGCGCCACACGGCGTAGTCCGCGGGAGCGCCGGCCACGAGGGTGCCGGCGTCGTCGCGTCGGGTGGCGCGCCAGCCGCCGCGGGTGTGGGCGGCGAACGCGGCGCGGGCGGAGATGCGGTGCTCGGCGGTGCGGTGGAAGGCCGCGGCGCGGACGGTTCCCCAGGGGTCGAGCGGCGTGACGGGGCTGTCGGATCCCAGGGCGAGGGGAACGCCGGCGCGGAGCAGCGCGGCGTACGGGTTGAGGGTGCGGGCGCGCGCGGTGCCCAGGCGGCGGGCGTACATGCCGTGTTCGCCGCCCCAGGCGGCGTCGAAGGCCGGCTGGACGGACGCGGTCAGGGCGTGTGCCGCGAACGCGGCGATGTGGTCCTCGTGCAGCATCTCGGCGTGCTCGATGCGGTGCCGTGCGGCGCGCACGCGGTCGGCGCCGAGTCGTTCGGCGGCGCGCAGCACGCCGCCCGTGACGGCGGTCAGGGCGGCGTCGCCGATGGCGTGGAACCCCGCCTGGAGTCCGGCCTCGGTGCAGGCGGCGACGTGGGCGGCGACGGCGTCCGCGTCCAGGTGGGCGGCGCCGTGGCCGTGCGGCGTGTCGTCGTAGGGGGCGTGCAGGTGCGCGGTGTGCGAGCCGAGGGAGCCGTCCGCGAACAGGTCGCCGGCGGCGCCGACGGCGCCGAGATCCCGGACCCGCGCGGCGTCCTTCGCGGACGTGACGGGTTCGGCCCAGTAGCCGGTGACGCGCGGGCCGTCGCTCCCGGCGGCGAGGCGGAGCAGGCCGGTGAAGTCGTCCTCGCTGGAGATGTCGGGGCCGCCGCACTCGTGGACGGAGCCGATGCCGAGGGACGCGGCGCGGTCCAGGGCGGCGCGCTGAGCCTCGGTGCGCTGAGCCTCGGTCAGCGAGCCGTGTGCGGCGGCCCGGACGGCATGGTGGGCGGCGCCGGTCAGGGGCGCGTCGGGGGCGTAGCCGTCGAGGCCGGTGACGCCGGGCACGAGCTCCAGCATGGCCGTGGTGACCAGGGCGGAGTGGACGTCGACGCGGGTGAGGTAGAGGGGACGCCCGCCGGTCGCGGCGTCGAGTTCGGCGCGGGTGGGGTGGCGCTGTTCGGGCCAGGCGGTGGCGTCCCAGCCGGTGCCGAGCAGGACCGTGTCGGCGCGGCGGGCCGCGGCGTGGGCGGCCACGCGCTCCAGGGCGTCGGCGAGGGTGGCGGCGGTGCTCAGGTCGAGGCCGGTGAGGGCGAGCCCGGTGGCCGTCGTGTGCACGTGTGCGTCCGTGAACGCGGGGGTGACGAGCGCGTCCTCGAGGTGCAGGACGTCGTCGACGCCGTCGGCGAAGGAGTCTGCGGCCCCCTCGGAGCCGACCCAGGCGACGCGGTCCCCCTCCACGACCATGGCCGTGGCGAAGGGGTCGGCCGGGCTGTGCACGCGGCCGCCGCGCAGCAGGACGGTGCGGGGACGGTCGGCTTCCCGCGGAGGCGCGGAGTGGTTCACGGCGTTCCTCGATCCCCGCCCCCGGTCCGGGGATGCGGCGCGTCGTTCGGGTCGGTACGGCCTCAGTCTCGCCCGTGCGGCGGAGTGCCGTGCGCCCGGGGGTCCTGCGTGGGGCCCGGGGCGATCACGGCGGGACCGGTCAGACCCGCGGCGGGCGGGCCTCGTACGGCGTGGAGAGGACCACCGTGGTGCGGGTGGAGACGCCGGAGCGGGACCGGATGCGGGCCAGCAGGTGCTCGAGCTCGATCGGGGTGCCGACACGCACCTTGAGGATGTAGTTCTCCTCTCCGGCGACGCTGTGGCAGGCCTCGATCTCGGGGACGTCGGCGAGCCGGTCGGCGATGTCGTCGGGGGCGCTGGGGTCGAACGGCTTGACCGAGATGAACGCGGTCAGCGGCAGGCCGACCGCCTCCGGATCGACGAGAGCCGCGTACCCGCGGATGACGCCGCGCTGCTCCAGACGGCGCACGCGCTGGTGCACCGCCGAGGTGGACAGGCCGGTGGCCCTGCCCAGGTCGGTGTAGCTCATCCGCCCGTCCGTGACGAGCAATTCCACGATCTGCCTGTCCAGCTCCTCCACAGCAGGTCAACCTACTGCGCCGGGCACGCTCCGGCACAGTGGGCGCAGCCGCCGGTGCACAACCGGACGCCGAGTGTGACCAACGCCACACCTGTGCGCCCTCGTCCTGGGGGACGGGGAGATTACGTGGGAGTCACGGAGGGAAGTGCTTCGCTGGTGGCCGGGGGGAGACGCCCGGCCTGCTCACCCGAGGGGGATTGCATGCGCACAGCGAAGTCGCTCGAACCGGTGCGGTTCGACGAGGCCGAGGCCGGCGACGTCGAGGAGGGGGACGAAACATACGAGATCTTCCGGGTGGACTGCCCGGAGTGCGGGCAGTCGATCGCGCTGTTCGCGGAGGAGCGTGCCCTTCCCCAGCACGCACTGTGCCCGACGCGGTGGAACCCGTTCGGTCTGACGGTGTGTCCGGGGTCGGCCCGGCCGGCCGCCGATGCGGCGCCGACGGCGGGCGCGGAGGGGGCGCACGAGGAGGAACTGGCGGCGCTGCTCACGCTGCCGGCGGGTCTGGACTGGCGGCGGCAGCCGTTCTCGCACGTGGGTGGACCCGGCACGCGACCGGTGGGTCGCGCCGTTCCGGCCGCCCGCGCGTAGCGCGCGGGCCGAGCGTCCGGGCCGGGCGCGCCACCGACGGCGGGACGCGTCCGCCGACGCACCCCGGCCCGCACGGATTCCCTGCTCGCGGGTGCTGAGGTCGCCCGCGGGCGGGCCCGGGGCTCGTGGCTCCCGGGCCCGGCGTGTCAGCGGCTCTCGGGACCCAGCAGGTCGCGGGCGATCACCACGCGCTGCACCTGGTTGGTCCCCTCCACGATCTGGAGGACCTTGGCGTCCCGCATGAAGCGCTCCACCGGGAAGTCGACCGTGTAGCCGTAGCCGCCGAGGAGCTGCACGGCGTCCGTGGTGACGCGCATCGCGGCGTCGCTGCAGAACAGCTTCGCCATGGCGGCCTGCCGGGAGAACGGGCGGCCCTGGTCGCGGAGCCGGGCGGCAGCCAGGTACAGGGCGCGGCCCGCCTCGATCTGGGTGGCCATGTCGGCGAGCATGAACCGCAGGCCCTGGAAGTCGGCGATGGGCCGCCCGAACTGCTGCCGCTGCCGGAGGTAGCCCGTCGCCTCGTCCAGGGCCGCCTGGGAGATGCCGACGGCGCAGGCCGCGATGCCGAGGCGCCCGGAGTCCAGGGCGTCGAGCGCGATGCGGAAGCCCTGGCCCTCCTCGCCGATCCGGCGCGAGTCCGGCACCCGCACGCCGTCGAAGTGCAACTGGGCGGTGGGCGAGCCGGTCATGCCCATCTTCTTCTCCGGGGCGGCCGCGGTCAGCCCGGGCGCGTCCCCGGGAACCAGGAACGCGGTGATGCCCTTGGCACCCTCTCCCCCGGTGCGGGCGAGGACGGTGTAGAAGTCGGCCACGCCGCCGTGCGTGATCCACGCCTTGGTGCCGTCGATGACCCAGTCGTCGCCGTCCCGCACGGCGCGGGTGCGCAGGGCGGCCGCGTCCGAGCCGGAGGCCGGTTCGGAGAGGCAGTAGCCGCCGAGGAGGCCGCCGCCGAGCATGTCCGGCAGGTGGCTGGTGCGCTGTTCCTTGGTGCCGAACGTGGCGACGGCGTGGCAGGCGAGGGTGTGCACGCTGGTGCCCACGCCGACGGTCAGGCCGGCCGCCGCGAGTTCCTCGACAGCCTGGAGGTAGACCTCGTAGGGCTGGTCGCCCCCGCCGTACTCCTCGCTGTAGGGCAGGCCGAGCAGGCCGGAGCGGGAGAGAAGGGTGAAGACCTCGCGCGGGAACCGGCCCGCGAGTTCGTCCTCGTTCACCGTCGGGGCGATCTCCCGCTGCGCGACCTCGCGCACCAGGGACATCAGGTCCCTGGCCTCCTCGGTGGGCAGGCTGCGTTCCACCGGCTGGGGACCGGACTCGGGCATGGCGGCGGCTCCTTCTGTCGCGCGCTGCGGCGACGGCGCCGGGGTGTGCGGCGTCGCCGGGGGTCGTCACTGCCCCTGCCGCGATGCTGCCGCGTCGGGTCGCGACGGCGGCTGACCAGCGGCTGTGGCGCTCAGGAGTATGCCCGATCGGCGGGCGCGCGTCACTTGCGGACGGCCCCGGCTCCGCAGTCGTGACGGGATTGTCGGTGCCGCATGCCAGACTCGCCGTTCATGTCCGGTGTGACGGGTGGTGACGGGGCGGAGCAGGACCGCGGGCCCTCCGCGGTCCGCTGGGCGCTGGCCGAGACCCGGGAGGGGCGCGCCCTGGTCTGCCCGCTGGACGCCGGGGGCATCCCGGCGGGCCCGGTGTGCGAGGAGAGCTCCGCGGTGGCCGCGGTGCGGGCCCGGCCCGGGGTCGGACGGTGGGTGTGGCGGGCCACGGCCGGCGTGTACCCGCGGCTGCTCGCGGCCGGCGTGCGGGTGGAGCGGGCGTACGACGTGGAGGCCGCCGAGGGGCTGCTGCACGGCTACGAGGGCCACGGCGGGGAGCCGCATTCGCTGCCCGCGGCATGGGCGCGGCTGCACGGGCTGCCGGTGCCGGACGATCCGCCGCCCCGGGTACGGGACGGCGATCCGCAGCCGTCGCTGTTCGAGACGGGCCCCACGCCGCTCCCGGACGAGGCGGACCCGCTGCGCGCCCTGCTGCAGGTGTACGCGGCGCAGACGGAGCGGGCCGGACGGACGGCGCATCCGGGCCGTATGCGACTGCTGCTGGCGGGCGAGTCGGCGGCGGGTCTGGTCGCCGCCGAGATGTCACGGGCGGGGGTGCCCTGGTCCGCCGAGGCGCACCGGGCGCTGCTGACGGAGCTGCTGGGCGAGCGGTACGCCGGCGGCGGCGAGCCCCGCCGGCTGGCGGAGCTGGCGGAGGAGGTCTCGCGGGCGTTCGGGCCGGGCGAACGGGTCCGGCCCGACCTGCCGGCGGACGTCGTGCGGGCCTTCGGCCGGGCCGGGATACGCCTCACCTCCACCCGCGCCTGGGAGCTGCGCCGCGTGGACCATCCGGCGGTGGAGCCGCTGCTGCGGTACAAGAAGCTGTACCGCCTCTACACCGCGCACGGCTGGACGTGGTTGCGCAGCTGGGTGCGGGACGGCCGGTTCCGTGCCGAATACCAGCCCGGCGGCACGGCCACCGGCCGCTGGACGACCAACGGGGGCGGTGCGCTGCAGATCCCGAAGGTGGTGCGGCGCGCGGTGCGGGCCGAGCCGGGCTGGCGACTCGTCGTGGCGGACGCCGGCCAGATGGAGCCCCGGGTGCTGGCGGCCGTCTCCCGCGACCCGGGGCTGATGGAGGTGGCGGCCAGCGGCCGCGACCTGTACGCGGTGCTGTCCGAGCACGGGTTCTCCGGCGACCGTGAGCAGGCCAAACTGGCCCTGCTGGGCGCGGTCTACGGGCAGACGAGCGGTGACGGGTTGCGTCATCTGGCGGCGCTGCGCCGACGGTTCCCGGCCGCGGTCGGCTACGTGGACGCGGCCGCGCGGGCGGGTGAGGAGGGCCGCCTGGTCCGCACCTGGCTGGGGCGCACGTGCCCGCCGCCGGGGGCTGACGGCCACACGCTCGGCGAGGAGTCCGGAGGGGACGGTACCGGGGGCGGCACCCCGGCCGCCCGCGCCCGGGGCCGCTTCACCCGCAACTTCGTGGTGCAGGGCAGCGCCGCGGACTGGGCGGTGGTGATGCTGGCGACGCTCCGTCAGGAGCTGGTCGGTATGCGGGCGGAGCTGGTCTTCTTCCAGCACGACGAGGTGATCGTGCACTGCCCGGCCGAGGAGGCCCCCGCCGCGGCGGAGGCGGTGCGGCGGGCGGGCGCGCGGGCCGGGGAGGTCGTCTTCGGTACGACGCCGGTGCGCTTTCCCTTCGGCGTGGCGGTGGTCGAGTGCTACGCGGACGCCGCGTAGACGACCGCCGGGCGCCACCACGGTGGTCGCCCACGGGCTTCCTCCGCGGAGGCGGACACCGGGACACACGCTGCCGCCGAGTTCCGGCCTCCCCTTCCCGGCGCCGCTCCGCACCACGTCGTCACGCCGGCCGGTCGCAGGGCGTTTGCAGCCGCTGCGCCCGGCCGGCGGCGTGGTCAGCGGATGCCGAGGTCGCGCAGGACGCGGCGCTGCCTGCCGGTGGGACGGGTCGGGAAGTAGACGTAGCAGACGCCGCCGGTGCCGCTGCGGACCTCGCCCTCCTCGTTGTAGCGCTTGGTGCGCAGCCAGATGTTCTCGAACTGGCGTCGCTTGTAGATGTTGCGGACCGACGGGTTGTCGGAGGAGGCGGGGTCGTTCGCGATGACGTCGCCGTTCTGGGTGAAGCCGACGATGGTCATCAGGTGGCCGGCGGTGCCGTAGCCGGCGCCGTCGAGTTCGGACTCGATGAAGGACTGCGAGGTGATCAGCGGGATGCCCGCGGCGATCAGGCGTTCGGCGTCGTGCAGGGAGGTGCAGCGGGTCACGACGGCCTGCATCCGGCGGTACGTCGCGGCGTACGCGGCGTTGAACGGCCAGTTGCCGCAGCCCTCGTAGGCGTAGTCGTAGGTCATGCGGGCGGCGTGACAGACCTGCGGGTCCTGGTAGTCGGGGTCGACCCACGCCAGGTCTTCCTCGGTGGGCTTCCGTCCCCAGTACTCGATGATCATCTGAGAGGAGGTGGGGCTGCACCACGCCTCTCCCCCGCCGTCGTACTGGGGGTACTGGCCTTCGTGGATGTTCTGCGAGTAGCGCGGGACCTCGAGTTCGACGCCGCGTGCGACGCCCGGGCGGGTGGCCGGGACCTCGAAGCGTTCGGGCACGTCGGAGGCCATGGCGCCGAGGCGCCGCACCGTGGGCGTGGCGTCGCCGCCGGGGGCGCGGTAAAGGGTGGCGCGCAGCCGGTAGGAGGTGAGGCGCAGCCCGCTGCCGAGGTCGGAGATGGAGAAGGTGTCGGTCCAGATGTCGCTCTTGCCGTCGCTCTGGTCGTCGACCGAGGTGCGGCGGGGCACGTCGTCGCCGTCGCCGGCGGTCCAGATCCCCATGGTGTACCAGGGGGTGCGGGTGCCGTCGGAGTAGGTGCCCTGGAGTTCGGTGCGCACCCACGTGCCGCCGGGGGTGTCGGCGTTCCAGGAGGCGATGACCTCGCCGGCGGGGACGCGCGGGGTGTGGAGGGGGGAGGTCCAGGTGGCGTACTCCCAGGCGTTGGTGCGGCCGGTGTGCGGGTCGGTGTAGTCCACGGTGCCGGCCGGGTTGGCGAGGACGAGTCCGGGCCGGGCGCCGGGGAGCGGGCGGGTGCCGGAGCAGTCGCCGCTGCGGAAGTCCCGGTAGGAGGTCCAGGCGTGGTAGTCGATGAGGTCGTCTCCCCTGCGGGCGCGCGGGCGGACGCCGGTGGCGGCGGGGGTGTGCGCCGGGGCGCCGGTGGCAAAGGCGGCGGGTGCACTCGCGGCCGCGGCGGCGACGGCCGCCGCCGTGAGCACGGTACGGCGGGTGGCTGGTCTGCTGTGCATGGGCGGGGGACCCCCAGTCGGTCGCTGCGGTGGGCGGCGGATGAGCACGCGCGACCAACTATCGCCGGACCCGGCCCGTTCCTGCCAGGCATTCGCCTGTGCCGCACGCCGGTCGGAGGAAGAATCATTGGGCCGACCGGTGGCGGTGGCGTTCCGTCGGCACCTCGTCACGGCGGCGGGGCGGGTGTCTCGTGCTGTGACCGGAAAGCTCCACCGGCTCGCCAAACCCCTCCCGGCCACAGCACTAGTCTGGCGGCATGGATGCCGAGGGAGAGCTGCGGGCGCTGGCACGTCGGCTGCGGGCGCTGCCTCCGTCGTGCGGTCCGGTGCGGCTGGTGGCGGTGGACGGGCACGCCGGGTCGGGAAAGTCGACGCTGAGCGGGCGGCTCGCCGCGGCGCTGGGCGGGGCACCGGTCGTGCATGTGGACGACCTCGCCAGTCACGCGGCCCTGTTCGGGTGGATGGACAGGCTCACCGCGCAGGTGACGGCGCCCTTCTCGCGTGGGGAGACCGCGCGTGTGGAGGTGTACGACTGGGAGCGGCGGGAGTTCGCGGGGACGGCGGAGGCGGCGCCGGAGGAGGTCGTGCTGCTGGAGGGCGTGGGTGCCGGGCGGCGCGAGCTGAGGCCGCGGCTGGCGTGTCTGGTGTGGACGGACATGCCGGAACGGGAGGCCTGGGCCCGGGGGCGCCGCCGCGACGGGGAGGCGCTGTCCGGATTCTGGGACGACTGGACGGCTGCGGAACGGGCCCACTTCGCGAGCGACCCGTCGCACGCCTTTGCCCATGTTCTGGTGCGGGAGAGTCCGGGGGGATACCAGGTGCTGCCGGGACCGGCTGGGCAGCCTCGTGCGCTACGGAGCGTCACGGTGGGTGAGGGTGCGAACGAAGCCGCAGTACGCGGGCCGCGCGGCGGTCCCGGGCGGGCTTGACCGGGGCGCTGCGCAGGAATTACGTTTCCCGTACGCGGCCGATGCGGCCGCCCCCGACGCGAAGCCCCCGGTTGTTCCCCCGTGACCGGGGGCTTCGTCCTGTCCGGAGCGCGTCTCCGCGGGTGTCCCCCGCACCTTCCCGCTGGTCACTTTCCGTCACCTCTCGCTGGCGGTGTGCGGCGCCTGGAGTCCGGCGCGGGACGGCTCGCGCTGTTCGAGTGTGGGGAAATCCGCGCAGGTACGATGCGCAACGGCGTGGAAATGCGGGTAATCCTCTCGGGTACGGCCGCAACTCCCGGTGCGAGGGCGGCCGTTCGCACGAACGGCGCCGGTGTCCGCCGGTGTGCCGTCGAGGGACGGGGGTGGAGGTTCTCGTGGGGGATGTGACGGGTTTCGGCGGCCGGGGCCTCCCGGGGCCCGGCGCGCCTGCCGACCTCGCGTGGCTGCGGGGTGTGGACGCCTACACCATGGGGGCGTACGCGCAGGCCGAGGAGGAGTTCCGGGCCGCGGTGCGGTTGGACCCGGGCATGGCGGACGGCTGGCTGGGGCTGCACGCGCTGCGCGCCGACACCACGACGGCGCTGCTGCGCATGTACCACCACCGGGAGCGGTTCGGGGAGCAGCGGTCCCGGCACCGCCGCCAGCTCAATTCCTGGTACTGGCTGGGCTGGTGGGTGCAGCCGGTGCTGGAGACGCGGCGCGATCTGTTACTGGCGCACGCCTCCCACTGGCTGGACGGCCGGCACGTCGCGGAACTCGACCGGGCGCTGGCGGACTGTCCTCCGGTGGAGGCGGACGCGCAGGCACGCTTCCTGCACGCCTGCCGGGCGTATCTGGCGAAGGACTGGGACCGTCTGGTGCGGCACACCGAACCACTGGTGCAGGACGTGCTGCTGGGCATCGAGGCCGGGTTGTTCGCGGGGATGGCGCGGGTGCGGCTGGAGATGTACGCGCAGGCGGAGCCGCTGCTGGCGGCCGCCCTGATGCGGTGCCGCAGCGAGCAGCCGCAGCGCAAGGAGCTGCGGTACTGGCTGGCGCGTGCGCGGGAGGGGACGGGGCGGACCGCGGCGGCGCTGCCGCTGTACCGGGCGGTGCACCGGGTCGATCCGGCGTTCATGGACACCGCGGCCCGGCTGACGACCATCGCGGAGGGAGACGGGCTGGGGGACGGTGTGGGGCTGGCCACGGCGGTGAGCCTGAGCGGAGGCGGCCCGGGCGGTGGCCTGGACGGTCCGGACGGTTTCGGGGCGGACGGGGTCACCGGCCTGCCGGGGTTCCCCGGCGGGCTGGACGTCCCGGACGGGGATCCGGAGTACGACCCCGGTGCGGACGCGCTGCGGCTGGAGGATTCGGGTGATCCCGCCGAGCCGGTGCGGGTGGACGGCGACTGGGCGCGGGAGCGGGCTGCGGCGCGGACCGCCGGTGGCGGCGGGCAGGGGCCGGTGGGTCCGGCGGACCCGGTGCTGCTGGCGCAGGCGCTGGAGGAACTGGAGCGGATGGTCGGGCTGGAGCCCGTCAAACGGCAGGTGCGGGCGCTGTCGGCTCAACTGCGGATGGCACGGCTGCGTGCGCGGCAGGGCATGCCGGTGCAGCCTCCGAAGCGGCACTTCATCTTCTCGGGGCCGTCGGGGACGGGGAAGACGACGGTGGCGCGGATACTCGGCCGGGCGTTCTACGCGCTGGGGCTGCTGGGCGGCGACCATCTGGTGGAGGCTCAACGCTCCGACCTGGTCGGGGAGTTTCTCGGGCAGACGGCGGTGAAGGCGAACGAGCTGATCGATTCGGCGCTGGGCGGGGTGCTGTTCGTCGACGAGGCGTACGCGCTGGCCGGCAGCGGCTACAGCAAGGGCGACGCGTACGGCGACGAAGCGCTGCAGGTGCTGCTGAAGCGGGCCGAGGACAACCGGGACCGGCTGGTGGTGATCCTGGCCGGCTACCCGGAGGGCATGGACCGGCTGCTGGCGGCCAACCCGGGGCTGGGATCCCGTTTCACCACGCGGGTGGACTTCCCCAGCTACCGGCCGCTGGAGCTGACGGCCATCGGGGAGGTGCTGGCGGCCGAGAACGGCGACGCGTGGGACGCCGAGGCGCTGGAGGAACTGCGCAGCATCGGCGGACACGTGGTGGACCAGGGCTGGATCGACGAGCTGGGCAACGGGCGGTTCCTGCGGACGCTGTACGAGAAGAGCTGCGCGTACCGCGATCTGCGGCTTTCCGGCTACGCGGGCACACCGACGCGGGACGACCTGGCGACGCTCCGGCTGCCGGACCTGATGCAGGCGTACGGCGAGGTGCTGTCGGGGCGGGGCCCGGAGGGTCCGCTTCCGGGTGACCGTCAGGGGTGAACCCGCCCCGCTCGGCCGGACGTCGCTCGGCCGGTCGTTCAGCGCGCAGCGGAGCCGCCCGTCCCGTCGCCGGTGCCGTGGCTCTCCGCGAGGGCGCGCAGGGCGCGGGCGTCGGCGATCGCCTGATCGCGGGCGATGCCGGGCTGGATGCCCATGGCGGGAAGGCTGGTGCCGTCGGAGAGGTCCAGGCGCACCCAGGGGTCGCCGGGCCGGAGGTTGACGCGGAGCACCTCGGCCCACTCCAGGTGCCGGGTGGTGGTGAGGTTGACGACGGTGAGGCCGTCCTCGGTGGCGGTGACGCGGGGGCGGCTGAGGAGCGCCAGGACGCCGAGGAAGAGGGCAGCGACGAACACGAAGCTGAGACGCTCGGCCGTGTCGAGAGTGTCGAGGACCATCGCGATGACGGTGATGGCGGTGAACGCCAGCACCCCGGACCCGAGGAGGACGATCCGGGTCCGGGTGGGGCGGAAGGTGACGGGGAGCGCGGGCGGCGGGGTCACGTGCGGTCCGTTCCTTGGTTCCCTCGGGAGTTCCTTCTGGTCCTGCGTGCCGGCCTCCCCGTGCGTCCCACGGGTCGCACGGGCGGTCAGATGCGGCAGGCGTGGATGCCGGTGGTCAGGATGGCGCGGGCGCCGAGCTCGTACAGGTCGTCCATGATCCGCTGGGCCTCCTCGGTGCGCACCATGGAGCGGACCGCGACCCAGCCCTGGTCGTGCAACGGGGAGACGGTCGGCGACTCCAGGCCGGGGGTGAGGGCGACGGCCTCCTCCAGCCGTTCGGCGCGGATGTCGTAGTCCATCATCACGTAGCGGCGGGCGACGAGGACGCCCTGCATGCGGCGCAGGAACTGGGCGACCTTGGGGTCCTCGCGGGCCGGGTCCTCGGCGGTCTCCCCGGCGCGCCGGATGACGACGGCCTCCGAGTGCAGGATGGGCTCGCTGATGATCTCCAGGCCGGCGTTGCGGAGGGTGGTGCCGGTCTCCACGACGTCGGCGATGATCTCGGCGACACCGAGCTGGATGGCCGTCTCCACGGCGCCGTCGAGACGGACGACGGAGGCGTCCACGTCGTTGTCGGCGAGGTGGCGGGTGACCAGCCCGGCGAAGGAGGTGGCCACCGTCATGCCGCCGAAGTCGCGGACGTCCTTGGCGGTGCCGGGGCGGGTGGCGTAGCGGAAGGTGGAGCCGGCGAAGCCGAGCTGCATGATCTCCTCGGCCTCGGAGCCGGAGTCCAGCAGCAGGTCCCGGCCGGTGATGCCGATGTCGAGCTTCCCGGAGCCCACGTAGACGGCGATGTCGCGGGGGCGGAGGAAGAAGAACTCGACCTCGTTGTCGTTGTCGACGAGCACGAGTTCCCGGCGGTCCCTGCGCTGCCGGTAGCCCGCCTCATGGAGCATCTCCGACGCAGGCTCGGCGAGTGAACCCTTGTTGGGGACGGCGATGCGCAGCATGAACGGGCTTCCTTCACGTGGTGGTGTGCGGGTGGTGCGGGCGTTCACCGGTGGTGCGGGGACGCGCTCACAGGCGAGCGTATACGTCGTCGAGGGTGACGCCGCGGGCGATCATCATGACCTGCAGGTGGTAGAGGAGCTGGGAGATCTCCTCGGCGGTGCGGTCCTCGCCCTCGTACTCGGCGGCCATCCACACCTCGGCGGCCTCCTCGACGACCTTCTTGCCGATCGCGTGCACGCCCTGGCTCACCAGTTCGGCGGTGCGGGAGGTGATCGGGTCGCCGTCGGCGGCCTTCTGCTGGAGCTCGGTGAAGAGCTCCTCGAATGTCTTGTTCGCCATGGTGCTCTCACCCTACGTGGTCGCGGTGCGTGGCCTGCGCCGGGTTCCGCGATGTGGGCGGCGTCCCGGTTCAGCGGTCAGCGCCAGGGTTCGGCGACGGTGCGCAGGGTGGTGGCGGTGGCGACGGCGGCGGTGACAGCCTCGTGGCCCTTGTCCTCGCTCGAGCCGGGCAGCCCGGCCCGGTCCAGGGCCTGCTCCTCGGTGTCGCAGGTGAGCACGCCGAAGCCGACGGGGACGCCGGTGTCCACGGAAACCTGGGTGAGGCCGTGGGTGACACCCTGGCACACGTAGTCGAAGTGCGGGGTGCCGCCGCGGACGACGACGCCGAGGGCGACGACGGCGTCGTACCCGCGGCCGGCCAGCACCTTGGCGACGACGGGCAGTTCGAAGCTGCCGGGGACGCGCAGCAGGGTGGGCTCGTCGATGCCGAGCTCACGCAGGGCCCGCAGGGCACCCTCGACCAGGCCGTCCATGATCTTCTCGTGCCACTGCGCCGCGATCACGGCGACGCGGAGGTCGCCGCAGTTCCTGACGGTCAGTTCGGGTGCGCCCTTGCCGCTCACGTTCTCTCCTGGTCTTCGCTGCTGTCTCGTCGGGGTGGGGGGGGGACGGTCGGG
>NZ_AUFD01000029.1:0-49343 GCF_000426325.1 Streptomyces sp. CNS606 | reverse complement strand
CTGGGTGGTGCGGGGCAGGGCAACTATGCGGCGGCGAATGCGTTCGTGGATGGTCTTGCGGCGTCGCGGCGGGCGGAGGGTCTGCCCGGGGTGGCGTTGTCGTGGGGTTTGTGGGAGCAGGCTGGTACGGGGCTGACTGCGGGGCTGGGTCGTGCGGAGTTGGCGCGGATGCGTCGTCAGGGTGTGGGTGCGCTGACGGAGCGGCAGGCGCTGGCGGCTCTGGACGCGGCACTCGCCCAGCCACACGCCCACGTCATCCCCGCCAAACTGGAGACGGCGGCTCTTCTGCGCAGCACCGACGAGGTGCCTGCGCTCCTCCGGGGGCTCGTGCGACGGCAGCGCAAGCGGGCGGGGGCGGCGTCCTCCGCGACACCTTCCGGATTGACGGCCACACTCCTGTCGCTGCCGGAGACCGAGCGACTTCCGCACCTGACGCGCATGGTCCAGCAGGAGGCTGCAGAGATCCTCGGAGTCTCCGGAGCGGGCGGGATCGCCGCCCAGCAGGTGCTCAAGGAACTGGGCATGGACTCGCTGATGGCCGTCGAGCTGCGCCGCCGCCTGTCGGCGGAGACGGGTCTCACCCTGCCCGCCACGCTTGCGTTCGACTACCCCACTCCGGAGGCCGCAGCCGGTCTGCTGCTGGCTCGGCTCTCTCTGGACGGCCAGAAGTCCCGGCCCAGGGGTGCGGGCCGGCGCAGGGTCAAGGCTGTGGATGAGCCGGTTGCGGTGGTGTCGATGGCGTGTCGTTTGCCGGGTGGGATCGATTCGCCGGAGGGTTTTTGGGAGTTGCTGGCGGCGGGTGGTGATGCGGTGGGTGGTCTGCCGTCGCGGTGGGAGGGTTTGGATGTCTTCGATCCGGATCCGGAGGCGGTGGGGAAGAGCTATGCGCGTGAGGGTGGGTTCCTCTCCGGTGTGGAGGGGTTCGATGCGGGGTTCTTCGGGGTGTCGCCGCGTGAGGCGGTGTCGATGGATCCGCAGCAGCGGCTGGTTCTGGAGACCTCGTGGGAGGCGCTGGAGCGGGCCGGGGTACGGCCCGACAGCCTGAGCGAGAGCCGCACCGGGGTCTACCTCGGCACCATGAGCTCCGACTACGGCGAGCACAACCGGCAGCTTGCGGACTTCGACGGCTATACGAGCACCGGCAACGCGTCGAGCGTGGTGTCCGGACGCGTGGCCTACACGCTGGGACTTCAAGGACCTGCGGTGACGGTGGACACGGCGTGTTCGTCGTCGCTGGTGGCGATGCATCTGGCGGCGAACGCGCTGCGGCAGGGCGAGTGCGAACTCGCCCTGGCGGGTGGTGTGACCGTGATGAGCACGCCCCGGCTCTTCGTGGAGTTCTCGCGGTTGAAGGGGATGGCGCCGGACGGGCGGTGCAAGTCGTTCTCCGCGCTGGCGGACGGTGCGGGCTGGGCTGAGGGTGCGGGTGTGCTGTTGCTCAAGCGGTTGTCGGATGCGGAGCGTGACGGGGACCGGGTGCTGGCGGTGCTGCGCGGGAGCGCGGTGAACCAGGACGGGCGTAGCCAGGGTCTGACGGCTCCGAACGGTCCTTCGCAGCAGCGGGTGATCCAGGACGCGCTGGAGGCCTCCCGTCTCGCCCCTTCCGACATCGATGCGATCGAGGCCCACGGCACCGGTACGTCGCTGGGTGACCCCATCGAGGCCGGCGCTCTCGCGGAGGTCTTCGGCCCGGGGCGGGGCGAGGACCGTCCGCTGTGGCTGGGCTCGTCGAAGTCCAACCTCGGGCATGCGCAGGCGGCCGCGGGTGTGGTCGGGGTGATGAAGATGATCCTGGCTCTCCAGCACGACCTTCTGCCCAAGACGCTGTATGCCGAGCAGCCCAGCGAGCACATCGAGTGGGACGGCAGCGGCCTGCAGCTCCTCGCCGAGCAGCGCGCGTGGCAGCGCACCGAAGACCACACCCGCCGGGCCGGCGTGTCGTCCTTCGGCCTGAGCGGCACCAACGCCCACATCGTCCTGGAGGAGGCCCCCGCCTCGCCGCCGTCCGCCGTCGGTGGGGCCGCCGCCGGTCACCCCCTTCCCGTCGTCCTCTCCGGGCACGACGAGGCGGCGGTCCGTGACCAGGCGGCCCGTTGGGCCGACTGGCTCGCCGACCACCCCGACACACCGCTCCCCGATGTCGCGGTCACCGGGGCTCGCCGCCGCACTCACTTCGAGCACCGCGCGGTGGTGACCGCGGCCGCTCCGGCGGAACTGGTCGAGGCGTTGCGCGCTCATGCCGAAGGCGTGGCGCACCCGGACGTGGTGGAGGGCAGGGCGTCCGACGGACGGCTCGCCGTCCTGTTCACCGGACAGGGCAGCCAACGACTCGCCATGGGACGGCAGTTGCATGCCGCACTGCCGGCCTACCGGGAAGCGTTCGACGCAGTGCGCGCCGAGCTGGACAGGCACCTGCGCCTCCCTCTGGAGGAGGTGCTGTTCGCGGAGGAGGGCTCCGCAGGCGCCCGCTCGGTGGGGGAGACGGAGTTCGCTCAGCCGGCTCTGTTCGCGGTCGAGGTGGCCCTGTTCCGGCTCTGGGAGTCGTGGGGTGTGACGCCGTCCGCCGTGGCGGGGCATTCGGTCGGGGAACTTGCCGCCGCGCTGGCGGCCGGTGTGCTGGACCTGCCGGACGCCGCACGGCTGGTGGCGGCACGTGGGCGGCTGATGCAGAGCTGTGAGCCCGGCGGCGCGATGGTGTCGGTCGAGGCCGCGGAGGACGAGGTGCTCACGGTGCTCGCCGAGGTGGGCGGGCGCGTGGCCGTGGCAGGGTTGAACGGCCCGGTGCAGACGGTCGTCAGCGGTGACGTCGATGCCGTCGATGCCGTTGCCGCACGCTTCTCCGCCGAGGGGAGGCGGACACGACGCCTCGAGGTGTCGCACGCGTTCCACTCCCCCCACATGGACGCGATGCTCGAGGAGTACGCCTCGGTGGTGGCGGAGTGCACGTTCCGCGCGCCGCGGCTCCTGTGGGTGTCCGGCGTGACCGGGCGTCCCGTGACGGCGGAGGACGTCGCGGATCCCGCGTACTGGGTGCGGCAGGTACGGGAGCCGGTGCGGTTCCTGGACGCGGTGCGCGCGCTGGAGTCGGAGGGGGTGTCGCGGTACGTCGAGTGCGGACCGGCGGCGGTGCTCTCCGCGATGGGAGCCGCCTGCGTCGAGGCTCCCGCCGTCTTCGTCCCCTCCCAGCGGGCGCCCCGCCCCGCCGCTGCGGAGGCGTCCGGTCCGGACGAGACACGCACGCTGGTACGCGCCCTGGGCACGCTGTTCGCCGCGGGCGAGGACATCGACTGGGGGCGCGTGCTGCCTGCGGGCCGGCTCGCCGGGCTGCCCACCTACGCCTTCCAGCGCGAGCGGTTCTGGCTGGAGACGGCCCGGCAGGCGCCGGGCGACGCGCGCGGAACGGGCCTGGTGCCCGCCGAGCACCCCTGGCTGGGCGCCGCGGTGACGCTCGCCGACGATCAGGGACACGTACTGACCGGCAGGCTCTCGCTCGCCGACCAGCCGTGGCTGCGGGGCCACGCGGTATTCGGCACCGTGCTGGTGCCGGGCACCGGTCTGCTGGACCTGGCGCTGGCCGCCGCACGGTTCGCCGGCGCGGGGCGCGTCGCCGAACTCACCCTCGCCCAGCCGCTCGTCCTCACCGACGATGTCGCCGTCCGCCTCCAGGTGAAGGTCGGCGCGCCCGACGACGACGGAGTGTGCGGGATCGCGATCCACAGCCAGCCCGAGACGGCCGGCGACCCCGGTGTCTGGACCGCGCACGCGACGGGCCGGCTCGCTGCCGAAAGCACCGCCCGAACCACCGCTTGCGACGGCGCCCGGACCGACGGCACGGATGCGGACGGTTTCGCCGATCTCCGCACCTGGCCCGTGCGCGGGGCCGAAAACATCCCGCTCGACGGTTTCTACGCGGGCCTCGCCGACCAGGGCATCCGGTACGGCGAAGCGTTCCGCGGGCTCGGCGGGCTGGCCCGCCGTGGCGATGTCGCCTACGGCCGGGTCGTACTGCCGGAGAGCGAGCGGCACGCGGTCGATGGCTTCGGGGTCCACCCGGCGCTGCTCGACGCCGCACTGCACGTGCTCGGCGGCCTGGAGGACGGCGACGTGCCGGAGGGCACCGTGCCGCTGCCCTTCGCCTGGACGGACGTGTCCGTGTACGCGACGGGCGTCACCGCACTGCACGTCCGCGTTCAGGCATCGGGGCCCCGCGGCGGAGGTGCCGGCGGCCGGACCGTCGAGGTTCTGGCGACGGACCCGGCGGGAACGCCGGTGTTCCGCGCGGCGGGCCTGGAGGTGCGGCGGGCCGGTGCGGCCCAGCTGCGCGCCGCCGGCGCGCACGCCACGGACCACCTCTACCGCGTCGACCACCGTCCCGTGGAGCTGCCCCCGGTCGCGCCGCTGGACGGCACCGTGGTGCTCGGCGGCCCGGAGGGTGCCGCGCGCCTCCTGGGCGTTCCCGCGTACGCCGACGCCGACACGCTGCTGCGCACCGGCGTCCGTCCGCGGCGCATCCTGGTGGAACCGGCACCGGACACCCGCGCCGACGGGCCGGGCGGTGCGGGCGAGGCGGCCCGAACGGGCACGCTCGACGGGTTTGCGCTGCTGCAACGGCTGCTCGCCGAAGAGGAGTTCGCGGAGTCCGAGGTCGTGTGGCTGACCCGGGACGCGGTCGCCGCCCGCCCGGAGGACGCGGTCGGCGCGCTCGACGCGGCCCCGCTGTGGGGGCTGGTCCGGGCGGTGCGCGGCGAGTACCCGGAACGGGTGCTGCGGCTCGTCGATCTCGAGGGGTGCACGGCCGACCCGGAGACGGAAGCGGGGCTGCTCGCGGGCGTGCTGGCGCTGACCGGCGAGCCGGAGGTCGCGCTGCGCGGCCCGGCGGCCTTCGTGCCGCGCCTCACCCGTGCCGGCGGCCGGAAGCGGGACGACGTGCTGTCCCCGCCGCCCGGCGACGCGCCCTGGCACCTGGACATCCGCGAGTACGGCAGCATCGACAGCATCGAGCCGGTGCCCGTGCGGGACGGGGAGCCGCTCGGCGAGCACGAGGTGCGGGTCGAGGTGCACGCCGCGGGCATGAACTTCCGCGACGTCCTCAACGTCCTCGGCATGGTGGAGACGCCGAAGCTGGGCCTGGAGTTCGCCGGCGTGGTGCGGGAGACCGGCCGCGGGGTGACGCACCTGCGGCCCGGAGACCGGGCCATGGGCCTCGCGCTGGGAGCGTTCGGCACGCTGGTACGCGGCGACGGTCGCCTCATGACGCGGCTCCCCGACACCCTGACCCACCAGCAGGGCGCGACGCTGCCGCTCGCCTTCCTCACCGCCTACCACGCGCTCACCGAACTGGGCGCGCTGAAGGCCGGGGAACGTCTGCTGGTGCACGCCGCCGCGGGCGGCGTGGGCATGGCCGCGGTGCAGCTCGCGCAGCACCTGGGCGCGGAGGTGTACGGCACCGCCAGTCCGCCGAAGTGGCGGGTGCTGCGCGGCCTCGGCCTCCCGGACGAGCGGATCGCGTCCTCTCGCGACACCGGCTTCGAGCAGCGGTGGCTGGACGCCACCGGCGGCGAGGGCGTGGACGTCGTCCTCAACTCGCTGGCCGAGGAGTTCACCGACGCGTCGCTGCGGCTGCTGCCGCGCGGCGGACGGTTCCTGGAGATGGGCAAGACCGACGTCCGCGACGCCGGCGAGGTCGCCGAGGCCCATCCCGGCGTCGCCTACCGCGCGTTCGACCTGATGGCGCTGGAACCGGAGCATCTGCAGCGGATGCTCGACGACCTGACGCAGCTCCTCGAACGCGGGGTGATCGCGCCGCTGCCGTACCTGGCGTACGACGTGCGGGAGGCGCGGAAGGCCTTCCGCCACATGGCGCAGGGCCGTAACACCGGCAAGATCGTGCTCACCGTGCCGCGCGCCCTCGACCCGGAGGGCACGGTACTGATCAGCGGGGGAACGGGCGCGCTCGGGCGCAGCGTCGCACGGCACCTGGTGGCCGAGCACGGCGTGCGGCACCTCGTGCTCACGTCGCGCAGCGGAGCGGAGGCGGAGGGCGCCGCGGAGCTGACGGCCGGGCTGGAGGCGGCGGGTGCCGCTTCGGTGCGGTTGCTGGCCCGCGACGTGGCCGACCCGGAGCAGGCTGCCGCCGCGGTGGCGGAGGCGGGCCGCGACCGGCCGCTGACCGGTGTGGTGCACCTGGCCGCAGTGCTGGACGACGGCGTGTTGCGCAACCAGACGGTCGAGCGGTTCGAGCGGGTACTCGCCCCGAAGCTGTCCGGCGCCTGGCACCTGCACGAGACGACCCGGCACCTGGACCTGGCCGCCTTCGTGCTGTTCTCGTCCGTGGCCGGGACCTTCGGCTCGCCCGGACAGGGCAACTACGGTGCCGCGAACGCGTTCCTGGACGCGCTGGCCGCGCGTCGCCGCCGCAGTGGTCTCGCCGGAACCAGTCTCGCCTGGGGCCTGTGGTCCCAGGCGGAGGGCGGCATGACGGCGGAGCTGGGCGACGCCGACCTGGCCCGGATGCGCCGTCAGGGCGCGGCGGCGATGAGCGTGGACGAGGGGCTGGGGCTGCTGGACGCGGCGCTGGACCGGCCGGAGGCGCACCTCGTGCCCGCCAAGCTGGACCTGGGACGGCTGCAGACGGCCGGTGCGGACCGGCTCCCGGCGCTGATGCGCCTGCTGGTGCGGTCCACGCCGCAGGCCGGCGAGGGCGGTGCGGCGGAGCGGTCGGCCGGCCTGGCGGAACGCCTCGCAGGGCTGCCGGAGACCGAACGGGACGCCGCGGTACGGGGGTTCGTGCAGCAGGAGGTGTCTGCGGTGCTGGGGCTGTCCGGCTCCGGCGACGTGCCGGCGGACAAGCCGCTGCAGGACTTCGGCTGGGACTCGCTGATGGCGGTGGAGTTGAAGAACCGCCTGGCGAAGCAGGCCGGGATCGACGTGCCGAGCACCCTGACGTTCGACTACCCGACGCCGCGCGCGATCGGCGGCTTCCTGCTGTCGAGGCTCCCCGGGGGCGAACCGGCCGCCGACGACGGGCCGCCGCAGGACCCGGCGCAGGCCGCGCAGTGGGCGCTGGCCCGCGTGGGGGCCGAGGAGTTGCGGCGCAGCGGGCTGGTGGAACGGCTGCTGGAACTCGCCCGCACCGGCGGGGCGGGTCCGGCGCAGGACCCGTTGCAGGCCGTCGAGCAGCTCAGCGCGGAGGACATGGACAAGACCCTGGACGCCGTCCTCGGCGCGCTGTGACGCGGCGAGCCGCACCCGCCCGGCCGTACCCCGCCGGGCGGGTGCCGCTCCGGGCGGTCCAGCGGGTCTCGAGGGACCGCTGCGACCGTGGCCCCACCGAACAGGAGTTGATGACGTGACACCGAAGTCTCCGGTCACCGGTCGCCGCCGGTGGGTGGCGCTGGCCGTGCTGGGCCTCGCCTCGTTCCTCGACGGACTCGACGTGAACATCGTGACGGTGGCCCTGCCCAGCATCCAGCGGGAGCTGGACGGCGGGTACGCCACCGCACAGTGGACGATGGCCGGTTACGCCCTCACGTTCGCCGTCTTCCTCATCACCGGAGGACGGCTGGGCGACATCTTCGGGGTGAAGCGCGTCTTCATGACCGGCGTGGCCGCCTTCACCCTGTCCTCCGTGCTGGCCGGCATGGCGTACTCGCCGGCGATGCTGGTGACCGGGCGGTGCGTGCAGGGGCTGGCCGCGGCCCTGATGCTGCCGCAGGTCATGGCGGTGATCGTGCGGATCTTCGACCGGCGGGAGCGCGCGCTGGCGTCCGGTGTGGTGGGCGGCATGCTGAGTGTGGGCACGATCGGCGGCCCGCTGGTGGGCGGGCTGCTGACCGACCTCGACGTGCTGGGGCTCGGCTGGCGGGCGGTGTTCTTCGTCAACGTGCCGATCGGGATCGCCACCCTGATCGTCGGCGCCCGGGCGCTGCCCTCGTTCCGCGGCGAGACCCGGCCGAGGCTGGACGTGCTCAGCGTGGTGCTGCTGACCGCGGCGTCGCTGGCCCTGCTGTTCCCGCTCATGCAGGGGCGGGAGTACGGCTGGCCGGCGTGGACGGTGGGCATGATGGCGGCGTCGCTGCCGCTGCTGGGGCTCTTCGCCGCGCACCAGCGCAGACGGCACCGCCGCGACGGGTCCGCGCTGGTACCGCCGACCCTGTTCCGGCGGCGCTCCTTCTCCGCCGGACTGGCCGTGGCGCTGCTCTCGTTCACGGGGACCACGTCGTTCTCGTTCGTGCTGACCTACCACCTTCAGGTGGGGCTGGGCTGGACGGCCGGGCACACCGCGCTGGCCATCGCGGCGTGGCCGCTGGGCATCGTGGCGACCTTCCAGGTGTCGCTGCGCCTGGCGAACGGCCGGGAGCGGCTGTTCGTCGCGGCGGGGTCGCTGGTGATGGCACTGACGGTCGTCGTCGCGATCCGGCTGCTCGCCGCCGAGGGGGCCGCGCTGACTCTGTGGCACGTGCTGCCGGTCGGGTTCCTGATGGGCGTCGGCATGGGCCTGTCGGCCCCGGTGCTGGCCGCGTTCGTACTGGGAGAGCTGCCGCCGCAGGACGCCGGCGCGGGCTCCGGGGTGGTCAACGCGACCACCCAGTTCGGCTCGGCGGCCGGGGTCGCGGGTGTCGGGGCGCTGCTCTTCGTCCTGGTCGGGGAGGCGGCGGAGGCCGCGCCCCAGGCGCGGGCGGCCGGGTTCGCCGCGGCCGCCGCGACGGCACTCTGGTGCAACGTGGCCGCGTTCCTGGCCACCGCCTGCCTGACCGCACTGATGCGGGACGACGCGGGGCCGGTGGGTGCCGGGACGGGAGGCGGGAGCGGGGGAGAGGACGCGGACGAGCCGGTGGTGCGTGCCGCCGTCGTCCGGAAAGGACTGGCAGCCGTCGATCCCGCATAGGGCGGTGGCTGCCGGGAAAAGAAATAATCGATCGCCTGCTGCGGAATTCTGTGCCAGGCTGATCGCGCTGTGCATCGCATCAAGGAGGTCCTATGTCCGACGTGCAGAACAGCAGTGACGGCAGGGAAGACGCCCGCGCGAAATTCCGTGAGGCGCTCGACCGCAAGAAGAAGTCCTCCGGGGCGAGGAGGGCGCACGAGGAGGGCCGCATGAAGGTCAAGGGCATGAGCGGCCCCCTGGGACAGAAGCGCTACACCCGGCGCAAGACCGGCTGACCAGCCGCTTTCCAGCCCCGGAAGGGGCCCGGCTGCCGTGTTCCCCGAGCCGACCGGCTCGGGGAACACGGCAGCCGTTTTTTCTGCCCCGTTGCGGCCGAGAAAGCTCGGCGCCGACCTGGATGGCCCCGGGGCGGGGTGCTCCTTTCCGGGGTTTTCCGGGCGTTTCCCGGGAATGCGTGCGCGGCTTCCGAATGGCCGCTGTTGCCGTGCTGCGGAGAACCGAGGGAGGTTAGCTCGAGATCTGCTGGAGAACCGCTGGAGAACCGCTTGAGGAACGCTGGAGATCCGCTGCGGGAAAGGAAGGCGGAGCGTGCGGTGGCGGGCGTGCGCGCCGCTGCGTCGTGCCGGTGTGGGGAACCCCACGCGTGCCTGCACGCGCACCCGTGCCACCTGCATAAATAGGGAGATCGGATCAAGTTCTTCGCTCGTGTCGATTTAACTGATCAATACCGGCTGTGGCAGGGTGAAGATCGTCCAACCCATGGAAGGCCCGCACCAGGGGTTTTCCGCTGTGCAAGGAGAGCGCGTGCTCACTGTCGGTGACAAGTTCCCCACCTTCGACCTGACCGCCTGTGTGTCCCTGGAGAAGGGGCAGGAGTTCCAGCAGATCGACCACAAGACCTACGAGGGCAAGTGGAAGATCGTCTTCTTCTGGCCGAAGGACTTCACCTTCGTGTGCCCGACGGAGATCGCGGCCTTCGGCAAGCTGAACGAGGAGTTCGCCGACCGCGACGCGCAGGTCCTGGGCGTCTCCGGCGACAGCGAGTTCGTGCACCACGCGTGGCGCAAGGACCACGACGACCTGCGCGACCTGCCGTTCCCCATGCTCGCCGACTCCAAGCACGAGCTGATGCGGGACTGCGGGGTCGAGGGCGAGGACGGCTTCGCCCAGCGCGCCGTCTTCATCGTGGACCAGAACAACGAGATCCAGTTCTCCATGGTGACCGCCGGTTCCGTCGGCCGTAACCCCAAGGAGGTCCTCCGGGTTCTCGACGCGCTGCAGACCGACGAGCTGTGCCCCTGCAACTGGACCCAGGGCGAGGACACCCTCGACCCCGTCAAGCTGCTGGCCGGTGAGTGACCGGCATGTCGCTCGCTGACCTGAAGTCGGCACTGCCCGACTACGCCAAGGACCTCAAGCTCAACCTGGGCTCCGTCATCGGCAACTCCGACCTCCCGCAGCAGCAGCTGTGGGGCACGGTGCTGGCCTGTGCGATCGCGGCCCGCTCGCCGATCGTGCTGCGCGAGCTGGAGCCCGAGGCCCGGGAGAACCTCAGCCCCGAGGCCTACACGGCCGCGAAGTCCGCCGCCGCGGTGATGGCGATGAACAACGTCTTCTACCGCACCCGGCACCTCATCTCCGACCCCGAGTACGGCACCCTGCGCGCCGGCCTGCGGATGAACGTCATCGGCAACCCGGGCGTGGAGAAGGTCGACTTCGAACTGTGGTCGCTCGCGGTCTCCGCGCTCAACGGCTGCGGCATGTGCCTCGACTCGCACGAGCAGGTGCTGCGCAAGGCCGACGTGGACCGGGAGACCGTCCAGGAGGCCTTCAAGATCGCCTCGGTGATCCAGGCCGTGAGCACCACGGTAGACGCCGAGGCCGCGCTGGCCACCGCCTGACGCACCCGGCGCGCACGGCGCACCCGCCGGCATGCGACGAGCCCCGCACCGCTTCCTGCGGTGCGGGGCTCCCCGCGTGCGCAGCGGGTGGGGCGCGGTGCTTCGGCGGGTGGGGCGGGCGGACCGTCAGGTCAGGCCGAGGTCGTCGTCCGGGATCACGAGCGGCATCGGCGGCGGCGTGAGCTGCCCGCCGCCGGTCAGCGGCAGCTCGAACCACACCACCTTGCCGGTGGACAGCCGCGTCGCGCCCCAGCGCCGGGCGATGCGGTTCACCAGGTACAGCCCGCGCCCGCCCTCGTCCGTCGCCCGCGCCTGCCGCAGCCGCGGAAGCTGCGGCACGTCGTCGCCGACCTCGACCCGCAGCCGGTCCGTGCACAGCAGCCGCAGCGTCACCGGGCGCTCCGCGTACCGGACGGCGTTCGTGACCACCTCGCTGACCAGCAGCTCCACCGAGTCCTGGAGCTCGTCCAGCCCCCAGCGGGACAGCGCCCGCCGCACCAGGCGCCGCGCCTGGCCGGCGGTCTGCGCCCGCGGGTCCAGATACCAGTACGCCACGTCGCTCGGCGCGATCCCGTCGAAGCGGGCCGCGAGCAGCGCGATGTCGTCGTCCCGGTCGCCCGGCCCCAGGATGTCCAGCACCTCGTCGCAGAGCGGCTCAAGCGGCGGCGCCGTCCCCGGCCGGGTCAGCCGCGCCGTCTCCGCCAGCTTCTCCCGCAGGAACTCGATGCCGGTCCACACGTCCCGCTGCCGCGACTCCACCAGGCCGTCGGTGTACAGCAGCAGCGTCGCCCCGGCCGGCGCGTCCAGCTCCACGGCCTCGAAGTCCACCCCGCCCACGCCGATCGGGGCGCCCGCGGGTATCCGCAGCACCTCGGCTCCGCCGCCGCGGTGCAGCAGCACCGGTGGCGGATGGCCGGCGTTCGCCACCACGATGCGGTGCGCGACCGGGTCGTAGACGGCGTACAGGCAGGTCGCCATGCGGTCGCTGCCCAGCCGCTGGGCCTGCTCGTCCAGGTGGTGCAGGACCTCCTGCGGCGGCAGGTCGAGCTGCGCCAGGGTCTGCGCGGTCGTCCGCAGCTGGCCCATGATCGCGGCCGACGTCATGGAGTGCCCCATCACGTCGCCCACCACCAGCGCGACCCGGCTGCCGGGCAGCGGGATCGCGTCGTACCAGTCGCCGCCCACCCGGGCCGTCTCGGCGGCAGGCAGATAGCGGCTGGCCAGGGTGCAGCCCGTCGGCTGCGGCAACTCGTCCGGGAGCATCGTGCGCTGGAGCTCGTCGGCGATGTACACCTCGCGGCCGTACAGCACCGCCTTGTCCACGCCCAGCGCGGTGTGTGTCGCCAGCTGGGCCGCGATCAGCAGGTCGTCCGCCTCGAACTGCGGACGTTCCGGCCGCCGCAGGAACACCGCGGCGCCGATGACGCGGCGACGGCCGCGCAGCGGAGCCAGGATCGCCCGACCGCCGTCCGGCACCTCGCAGCCCCGGCCGAGCAGTTCCGGGAGCGCCTCGGCGCCGGCCACGGAGTTGCCGAACACCGGCCGTACGCCGCGCAGCACCTCGGCCAGCGGTCCGCCCGGCCGTACCTCCGTGTGCTCGGCCGCGCCCTCCGCGCTGCCGTCCTGCGCGGCCGCGCCCAGCAGCGGCAGCTTCGCGCCGGGCCGCTGCTCCTCCGGAATGCGGTCGCTGCGCCGCAGCCGCAGCACCACAGGGCTCGCCGGGCGCTCGTCGCCCACCGGCAGCGGGTCGCGCAGGTAGACCAGGATCGCGTCCGCGTAGGCAGGCACGCTGGCCCGGCACAGGCCGAGCACCGTCTCGTCCAGGTCCACGCCGCGGGCGATCCGGCGCGTCGCCGCGCCCACGAACCGCAGCCTGTCCCCGCCGCGCCGCTCCCGCTCCGCCCGTTCCGCCTCGTCCGCGTCCGGGACCGCCCCCGCGGGCGGCACCTGGGGAGCGGGCGGGTTGGCGTCGTCCGGGGTGCCGGGAGAGTCCACCGCGTCGTGCTGGGGGCGCTGCCGCGCGCCGGAGCCGCCGTCCCCCGCCTGTCCGGGCGGCCCGGGCGGAGCCGAGGTGGTGGGCGGGCGCCGCCGTGCCGCGCCGCGCGCCGCGTTCCGGTCGGGCGCGGCCGCGTCGTCCGGCCGGCGGCGGCTGGTCGCGTCGCCGGGGTCGCGGTCCGCGTGTACGGCCTGGCCGCGGCGCGTCCCGGCGGCCCGCTCGCGGGGGTCCGGCACCTGGGCGTGCGCGCCCTCAGGGGCGGCCGCGCCGGGCGCCGTCTCGCTCTCGGACCTGCTCGCCGCAGGCGGTTCGTGCTCCGTCACGCGTTCGGTTTCCATCCGTCGGGGCTGCGCGTCCTGCGCGCCCAGCGCTCCATGCTCGCGGCCGGGTCGGCGGGGCGCCGGCCCGGCCCGGGGGTGCCTCGTGGACCGGACCCCGCCCGGCCCGCGGGCCACCCCTTACGAGCGCTTTCTACAGTGCAGGAAGATCTGGATCTCGGGCGGTACGTCCGTGGTGGCCGGTGCGTAGGCATAGGAATCCTCCCCGGCGATCTCGAATCCCGCATCCGTGACGACCCGGTGCAGGTCCTCCCGCAGATAGCCGGATACCCGGATCGTGTTGCCCAGGAACGGGATCGAGAAATCGTCGACGTCCGCCTCGACCATCGACAGCACCAGCGGCGCGCCGGGGCGGAGCAGGCCGTGCAGCATCCGCAGCGCGACCGGGATCTCGGCACGGGGCAGCATCAGCAGGGCGAAGAAGGCCGCCGCGCCGTCGAACGGGCCGAGGCCCGCACTCTCCACATCGGCGATGTCGAGGGTGCGGAAGTCGGCCTCCGGCACGTTCTCCCGGGCCAGCTCGACCATGCCGGGGGACAGGTCGACGCCCGTCACCTTCAGGCCGGACTCGGTGAGCTGCCGGGCGGTCGGCGTGCCGGTGCCGCAGGCCAGGTCGAGCACCCGCGCGCCGGCCGGAAGCTGCTCCGCGAGCCAGACGCCGGCCGCGATCTGGCCCTCCTTGTGCGGGAAGGCCTCGTCGTAACGGTCCCCGATCGCGTCGAACGCCTCCGCCTGGCCGGAACGGTCGAGGCCCGCGCGGCCGAGGGCGGCGTAGGCGCCGTGGTCCTCCGTCCTCGCGTGGGAGGTGCCGTCAGCACCGTTCACCTGCTCGCTCCTCTCCAGCTCACCGGCAAGTCCCCCACCCAAGAGGGGAGTTGCTCGGAAGCGCACGGTCTACCGGACGCTGATCCTACGGTTGCCGACTGGGGGCGCAGCAAGAGGTGGCGGCAGGTTGTGGCAGGCATGTGATCGACCGGCTCTCAGGATCGGGGCCCGCGCGGGGTGCCGTCGAGGCGCCGCGGGCGGGTGGGCGGCTCCGAGCGCGGCACCGGGGACCGGTCCCAGTCGGCCGGCAGCGCGGGCACCGTCCAGCGCGGGTCCGGGCGCCAGCGCTCCCAGCCGTCGCTGTACGGCGGACCCCAGGCGCGGATGCCTTCGACGGCCGCGCGGCCCGCCTCCCGTACCCTTCCGGCCTTGTCGCTGTCCATCAGCCCCGCCTGCTGCGCCTGGGCGAACTCGTCCTCGTCCCGCCACTCCCAGGTGCGGTCGGGGTAGACGGCGATGTCCAGGAAGTGGTCCTCGGAGTCGATCCCGCCCGCCCACCGGTGGCGCGGTTCTTCAAGGTTCACGTACCAGTTCTTGAATTGCCACCCCCGCTCCCAGAACAGCCACACCGACCAGGGCTCGCCGGGCGCGGCCAGCTTCAGCACGCCGGTGCCGAACCAGCGGGAGAGGGTCGTGGTGCGCGGCTTGGTGTAGCGGGTGGCCAGCGGCTCCCGGTGCACCGGCGTGCCGTCCACGAGCTGCGGTTTCACACACACGGTGTCCGGGGCCATCCAGACCGCGAGCAGATCCTCGGTGTCCTGCACGACCGTCACCGGGCGGCAGATGTGCGGGTGGTCGTGGCCGTTGGCGCGGTACCGCCAGAGGATGTGCTCACCGGAGGCCCAGCGCTGCTCCGGGCCCCGGGCGGGGCGGGAGTACGGGTCGTCCGCCCCGCCCGGCTGCGGGCCCACCGTGTGCGCTGTCATGGGCAAAGGGTAGTCAACCTCTTACAGGCCGCGCCGTGACCTGTGCCGCACGACACCCGTTCGGCGGTGCCGCCCGGGGCCTGCGGCACTCACGCACGGGCAGGCGCTACGGCCGGGTCATGCGCAGCACGTCCAGCGCCTCGTCGAGCTGCGCCAGGGTCAGCTCGCCCCGGTCCACGTACCCGGCCTCCAGCACCGCCTCCCGGATCGTCTTCTCCTCTGCCAGGGCCCTCTTCGCCACCGCGGCGGCGTTCTCGTAGCCGATGTAGCGGTTGAGCGGCGTGACGACGGAGGGTGACGACTCCGCGTACAGGCGGGCGCGCTCCGTGTTCGCGGTGATGCCGTCGACCGTGCGGTCCGCCAGCAGGCGGGCGGCACGGCTCAGCAGCCGCACCGATTCGAGCAGGTTCCTCGCCATCACCGGCAGCATCACGTTGAGCTCGAAGTTTCCGGCGGCCCCGGCGGTCGCGACGGTCGCGTCGTTGCCGGTGACCTGGGCGCACACCATCAGCACCGCCTCCGGGATCACCGGGTTCACCTTGCCCGGCATGATCGAGGAGCCCGGCTGCAGGTCGGGCAGCGCGATCTCGGCCAGCCCGGTGCGTGGGCCGGACGCCATCCAGCGCAGGTCGTTGCAGATCTTGGTCAGGCCGACCGCGATCGTACGGAGCTGCCCGGACGTCTCGACGAGTCCGTCCCGCGCGCCCTGCGCCTCGAAGTGGTCCCGCGCCTCGGTCAGCGGCAGCCCGGTGATCCGGGCGACCTCCGCGATCACGGCCGCCGAGAAGCCCGGCGGCGTGTTGATGCCGGTGCCCACCGCGGTGCCGCCGAGGGGCAGTTCGGCGAGCCGGGGCAGCGAGGCGTGCAGCCGCTCCACGCCGTGCCGCATCTGCGCCGCGTAGCCGTCGAACTCCTGGCCCAGGGTGACCGGGGTCGCGTCCATCAGGTGGGTGCGCCCGGACTTCACGACCTCCGCGAACTCCTCGCCCTTGCGGGACAGCGCCGCCGCGAGGTGCTCCAGCGCGGGCACCAGGTCGCGCGTGACGGCGGCGGTGGCGGCGATGTGGAGGGAGGACGGGAAGACGTCGTTGGACGACTGGCTGGCGTTGACGTGGTCGTTCGGGTGCACGGTGGCGTCGCCGGGCAGCCGCTCGGTCGCGAGGGTGGCGACGACCTCGTTCATGTTCATGTTGGAGGAGGTGCCGGAACCGGTCTGGAACACGTCCACGGGGAAGTGGTCGTCCCAGCGGCCGTCGGCGACCTCCTCGGCGGCGGCGCGGATCGCGTCGGCGACCCCGGCGTCCAGCACGCCGAGGTCCGCGTTCACGGTGGCGGCGGCCGCCTTGATGTGGGCCAGCGCCTCGATGTGCGCGCGCTCCAGGCGCCGTCCGCTCAGCGGGAAGTTCCCGACCGCGCGCTGCGTCTGCGCCCGCCACTTCGCGTGCGCGGGCACCTGCACCTCGCCCATCGAGTCGCGTTCGATCCGGTACTCGGCGTTCTCGCTCATGTCCCCGAACATAACGCGCGCTTCCCGCCCCCGGGCGGAGCCCGGAGCCGTCAGCGGGCGGGGCCGCCGACGGGGATCGAGGTGACGAAGGGCTGCGCGGGACCGGGGTCCGTGAAGAAGTCGTTCCCCTTGTCGTCGACGACGACGAACGCGGGGAAGTCCTCCACCTCGATCCGCCAGACCGCCTCCATGCCCAGCTCCTCGTACTCCAGGACCTCCACCTTCCGGATGCAGTCCTGCGCCAGCCGGGCCGCCGGTCCGCCGATCGAGCCGAGGTAGAAGCCGCCGTGCGCGGCGCACGCGTCGGTGACCTGCTTGCTGCGGTTGCCCTTGGCGAGCATCACCATGGAGCCGCCGGCCGCCTGGAACTGCTCCACGTACGCGTCCATGCGCCCGGCCGTGGTCGGCCCGAACGAGCCGGACGCGTAGCCCTCCGGCGTCTTCGCCGGCCCGGCGTAGTACACCGCGTGGTCCCGCAGGTACTGCGGCATCTCCTCGCCCGCGTCCAGCCGTTCCTTGATCTTCGCGTGCGCGATGTCGCGCGCGACGACCAGCGGGCCGGTCAGCGACAGCCGGGTCTTCACCGGGTGGCGGGTCAGCTCGGCGCGGATCTCGTCCATCGGCCGCTCGAGGTCGATCTTCACGACCTCGTCCTCGCCGTCCAGCTCGTCGTCCGTGGTCTCCGGCAGGAACCGTGCCGGGTCGGTCTCCAGCTGCTCCAGGAACACGCCCTCGGCGGTGATCTTCGCGACCGCCTGCCGGTCCGCCGAGCAGGACACCGCGAGCGCGACCGGGCAGGACGCCCCGTGCCGCGGCAGCCGTACGACCCGCACGTCGTGGCAGAAGTACTTGCCGCCGAACTGGGCGCCGATGCCGATCTTCTGGGTGAGCTCGAAGACCTTGTCCTCCAGCTCCTTGTCGCGGAAGCCGTGCCCGGCCGGGGAGCCTTCGGCCGGGATCTCGTCCAGGTAGTGCGCGGAGGCGTACTTGGCGGTCTTGAGCGCGTACTCGGCGCTGGTGCCGCCCACGACGACCGCCAGGTGGTAGGGCGGGCAGGCGGCCGTGCCCAGCGAGCGGATCTTCTCCTCGAGGAACGTCATCATCGAGTCCTCGTTCAGCACCGCCTTCGTCTCCTGGAAGAGGAAGGACTTGTTGGCGCTGCCGCCGCCCTTGGCCATGAAGAGGAACGTGTAGGCGCCGCCGTCCGTCGCGTAGAGCTCGATCTGCGCGGGCAGGTTGGTGCCCGTGTTCTTCTCCTCCCACATGGTCAGCGGCGCCATCTGGGAGTACCGCAGGTTGAGCTGCGTGTAGGCGTCGTGGATGCCGCGGGAGAGGGCTTCTTCGTCCCGGCCGCGTGTCAGGACGTTCTGGCCGCGCTTGCCCATCACGATGGCGGTGCCGGTGTCCTGGCACATCGGGAGGACGCCGGCGGCGGCGATGTTGGCGTTCTTCAGCAGGTCGAGCGCGACGAAGCGGTCGTTCGCGCTGGCCTCCGGGTCGTCCAGGATGCGGCGCAGCTGGGCCAGGTGCTCGGGCCGCAGGTAGTGCGCGATGTCCTTCATCGCCTCGGCGGCAAGCGTCCGCAGCGCCTCCGGCTCCACGGAGAGGAAGGTACGGCCGTCCGCCTCGAAGGTGCTGACGCCCTCGGCGGTGACCAGGCGGTACGGCGTGGTGTCCTCACCCCGCGGCAGCAGGTCCGTGTAGCTGAACTCCGGGGTGGCGGCCATGGGGCATCTTCCTCTCGACGGTGAGCGCGCCTCACAGCGTAGAACGCTTCCCGGGGGCCGGAAGACGCGGGGACTCCGGTCTCCCGCCGCCCCCGGGCCCCGGCAGCCGCCAGGCCGTGTTCTCGCGGATTTTCACGGAGTCTCTCGCCGCTGCAACTTTTCTCCGATTTCCGCTGTCTGACCTTATTGCAAGAGAAACAGCGCGAATTGCACCACAGGGGGCAGCCATGCGAAGAATGACCACTCTGTTCGTCACCGCCGCCGTCGCCGGGACCACCGCCGTCGCCGGGGCCGGCCCCGTCCAGGCGAGCGCGCCAGCGGACGGCGGTGCCGCGACCACCGCCGCCACGGCCCGGAGCGCCGCGGCGTCCTGCGCCGTGACCTGGGGCAGCCTGCCCAAGTCCGCGCCGTTCGCGTCGAACCGCCCGCTGGTGGACGTCCGGACCGGCCGGCACGCGTGCTTCGACCGGATGGTGCTCGACATCCGGGGCGACGCTCCGGCGACCGCGGCCGGCTACCACGTCCGCTACGTGTCCCGCTTCCACCAGGACGGTTCCGGGCGGCCGCTGCCGATATCCGGCGGCGCGGTGCTGGAGATCGTGGTCGGCGCGCCGTCGTACGACCCGGAGACCTTCGAGCCCACCTACGCCGGGCGGCCCGGCCGGCCGCTTCCCGGTGTGGACCTCGACGGCTACCGCACCTTCCGCGACGCGCGGTACGGCGCCAGTTACGAGGGGACGACCCAGCTCGGCCTCGGAGTCCGGGCGCGGCTGCCGTTCCGCGTGTTCCCGCTGGGGGACCGGGTCGTGGTCGACGTCGCCCACTCCTGGTCGGCGGCGCGGTGACGGAAGGAGCCCGGCGGCGGCCCTCCACTCCCGGAGCGGAGGGCCGCCGCCTCACCGCGTCCGGCGGGTGCGCGCCGGCCACGGGGTGACGCGCGCACGGTTCCCCGTCGCGGACACTGGTCGCGATCTATCGCGTCTGGGTAGGCTGGCGTGGTGACTGATTCGCCGCTGGAGAAGCGTCCCTCGCCGAACGAGAAGCCCGCCGTGCGACCGGCCGCGGAGGCCGACGTACGGGCCTCGGACGCCGACCGTGACCGCGTCGCGGACATCCTCCGCGAGGCGCTGGCCGAAGGCCGGCTCGACGCGGACGAGCACTCCGAGCGGCTGGACGCGGTCTACGCCGCCAAGACCATGGGGCAGCTCGAACCCCTGGTCCGCGACCTGCCGCAGCCGGGTGGCAGGAGCGCTCCGCGGCCCGCCCCCGCGTTCGACGCCGCTCCGCACGGGGACGAGGGCGCCGCGGACAACGCCGTCGCGATCTTCAGCGGTGCCACCCGGCGCGGCAGCTGGCGGATCGGCCGGAAGACGAACGCCTTCGCCTGCTTCGGCGGCGTCGACATCGACCTCACCCAGGCCGTGTTCACGCAGCGGGAGATCGTCATCAACGCCACCGCCGTCTTCGGCGGCGTGGACATCCGGGTCCCCGAGAACGTGACCCTGCGCGGCCGCGGGACCGGCATCTTCGGCGGCTTCGACGTCCGCTCCCACGACTCGCCCGACCCGGACGCGCCGGTGGTCGTCGTCAAGGGCCTGGCGCTGTTCGGCGGCGTCTCGGCGAGGCCGAAGCGCGGCAAGCGGCTGAAGAACCTGCACAAGGGCCACGGGCACGGGCACTGACCGCCCCGGGGTGGGCGGTGGGCGGTCCGCGGCACGGGGTGCCGTACCGCACGGCCGCATGGCACCGTGTGCATAAGCGTGCGCACAGCGGGTAAGGCTGGTGCATCGTCTCTCGTACGGCGAGCAGCGCGAACTGCCGTGCGCAGCAAGACGGGTGAAGGTGCACACATCGGCCAGACCGACCGCCGTAGCCGTCTCGTGTAGGAGTCAGACCGTGCTGCAAACGCCGCATCAGTCCCTGCAGGCCGCCGTCCCCACCCCACGGGCGCCCGCCCGCGACGACGATGCCGGCCCCTGGCACGCCGATGCGGTCTGCCACCGGGACGAGGCCGGGCTGTTCTTCGCTCCGTCGAAGGAGCCCACCGCCGCCCGCCTCGCCCGTGAGCAGGCCGCCAAGCGGGTGTGCGCACGCTGCCCCGTCCTCGTCGAGTGCCGGGAGCACGCGCTGCTCCAGCCGGAGCCGTACGGCGTGTGGGGCGGGCTGACCGCGGCCGAGCGCCGTGTGGTGCTGGCGCGCCGGCGCCGGTCCGCCGCGGCGGCCGCGGAGAGCGCCGCCCCCGTCCGCCGTATCGCCTGACGCAGTACGCACGGGCCGCGTGGCCGACGACCCCGAGGTCGCCGGCCACGCGGCCCGCGTACGCCCGCGGCGGATGCGCCTGACGCACCCGACGGGCGGCGATGTCAGGGCAGGTGGGCGAGGGCCTCGATCACCGGCACCGGCAGGTACGCCGGCCACGCGCCCTCCCGCCCCACCTTGTAGGTGAAGTAGCCCTCGTCGCGGGCCACTTCCAGCTCCTCCGCCGTCTCGCCCTGGTAGACGACGTGGCAGCCGTCGGCGGCGCCGGAGCCCCGGTCGAACAGCGCGGGGGACGGCTTGCGCTCCTCGACGGCGCGCGGCGTGAGGATGCGGCCCTCGAAGTCCTCCCACGCGAACGGGCTGGTGCCGGTCCAGTCGGCGTCCACGATCTCGCGCAGCTTCGCGGCCCGTTCGGCGTCCGTCTCGCCCCACTCGGGCGGGACGTTGGTGATCAGGCCGACCTCGACGTCCGCCTCGCGCAGCTCCCGCAGGTGGCGGGCGGCCTCCGGCAGGTAGTGGAGCGAGCCGTCGTCCTCGGTGTGGATCAGCGTCTCGCCGAGGTCGAAGTACACGACGACGCAGCCGCGTCCGCCCTCCGGGCTCCGCTCTCCGGCCGTGTCGGTGTTCCCGGCCGCGGCAGCGGGGGCCGAGGCCGCGGCCAGGGCGGCGAGGACGGTCGCGGCGGTCGCCGCGAGGCCCGCCCTCCGGGCGGCCCGACGAGGCGTCGGGGCGGATGACTGCGATGAGTTCACGGTGTTGTGGGGCACCCGCGGAGGCTACCCACGGCTGTCGCAGGCATGTCAGGTTGTCCCGGAGCAGTGCCCCCCGTGCGGCGTCCGGCGCTTGTATCCGGGCTTGTATCCGCTTTGTATGCCCGCCTCCTTGAATCCCCTGGTCACCGAAGACAAGGGGAGAATCCATGCGCAGACGTACCCGCAGCCTCCTGGCCGCCGTGAGCGCCGCGGCAGCCGTCACGGTCGCGGCGCCCGTCGCCGTCGCGTCGCCGCAGGCCGCCTCGTCCGCCGAACCGCTCGCCCGGCCGAACTTCAAGATGCCGTTCCTGTGCAACCAGACCTGGGTCGGCAACAACTGGAACGGCCACAGCCCGGCGCACTCCATCGACTGGAACCACTACGACGCCAACGGAAACCCCGACGACCGCGGCCGGCGTGTCTTCGCCAGCGCCGGCGGCACGGTGCTGTCCTCCTACTACTCCACCGGCACCGGCTACGGCAACACCATCGTCATCGGCCACGGGAACGGCTGGCAGACGCGCTACGCCCACCTGAAGACCCGCGCCGTGCAGAAGGGCGACAAGGTCAAGCTGGGCCAGAAGATCGGCCGCGTCGGCGCCACCTCCGCGCTCTACAACATCACCCCCCACCTGCACTACGAGCAGATCCACAGCGGCAGCGTCGTGGTCGCGGTCGTCCAGGGCGTCCGGTGGGGCGACTACACCAAGCGCAGCCAGCGCAGCAACAACTGCTGACCTGCTGCCGGTGTCGCACGGGGCGGAACGGCGGTGCCCAACCGGCTGTTCCGCCCGGCGGCCCGCGCACGACCGGCCGCGCCCGCCCCCGGGGAGCGCCCGGGGCGCTCCCCGGGCGTCAGCGCAGGGCCCGCAGCTTCGCGTGCACCAGCTCCGCCTGCTCCCGCACCTCCAGCCGCCGCCAGGTCGACAGCGAACGGTGGAAGTAGCGGCGTGCCGTCTGCTTGCGGCCGGTCGCGTGATGCAGCTCGCCCAGCAGGCACGCGACCCGTGCCTCCGCCCGGCGGTCGCCGAGCTGCCGCTGCACGTTGAGCGCGTCGACCAGCAGCGCCGACGCCTCACCCGCCCGGCCCTGGCGCAGGCACAGTTCGCCGACGCTCTGCTGCACGTACGCCGCGCAGTGCGCGTCCCCCAGCTCGTCGAAGATGCCCAGCGCCCGCTCCAGCTCCTGCCGCGCCTCCCGGAGCTCGCCGCGCTGCTCGTGCGCGACGGCCATCCGGCGCCGCACCTGCGCCTCCCGGTGCCGGTCGCCCACGCCGCCGGACAGTTCCAGCGCGGCGGCCAGCCAGGGCGTGGCCGCCTCCGGTTCGCGCCGCTCCAGCCACACCGAGGCGATCGCGTTGTGGGCGACCGCCTCGCCGTGCCGGTCGCCGACCTCGCCGAAGCCGCGCAGCGCCTCGCCGAACGCCGCCAGCGCGGCGTCCAGGTCGTTCAGCACACGGTGCACGGACCCGGCTCCCACCGCGGCGACGGCTTCGCCGTAGCCGTGCCCGAGGCGCGCGAACAGCGTGCGCGAGAGGTCGAACGCGGCGAGCGCGTCGGCGTACCGGTCCTGGTAGAGGTGCAGCTGGCCGAGGTTCCGCAGCAGCGTCGCGGCCCGCGCGTCGGTCGGTTCCGGCATCGCGTCCAGCACCAGCCGGTGCGTGCGCAGCCAGTCGCCGTAGTAGCCGCGCATGTCGAAGAACCCGGCCAGTTCGACGGCGAGGTCGGCCGCCTGCGCGACGTGCCCCCGCCGCAACGCCGACTCCACGGAGGCCACCAGCACGCGCCGTTCGGACTCGAACCACTCCACCGGCCGCGCCCGCACCGCCGGTACGACCGCCCCGGCCGCCCCCTGCGGTTGCACCGGTTCCCCCAGCACCCCCAGGAAGCGGGTCGGCATCGCGGAGTTCGCGCAGCGGGCCAGGGCGACCAGGTCGTCCACCACCCGTAGCCGGCGGCGCGTCCGCACCTCGTCGCCGTCGGCCTCGGCGAGTTCCCGGGCGTAGCAGCGCAGCAGGTCGTGCATGCGGTAGCGCTGCATCCCCAGGGCGTCGGTGCCCACCACTTCGACCAGGTGCTCGTCCAGCAGGGTCTCCAGCCCACCCGCGTTCGCGTCGGCCACGCCCGTCGCCGCCGCGACCAGCCAGCCCGCCGTCGCCTCGTCCGGGAGCTGCCCGAAGACGCGGAACGCCGTCGCGGCGGGCTCGGGCAGGTGGCGGTAGCTCAGTTCCGCGCTCGCCCGCACCTCCAGCTCGCCGGTCTGGAGCTGGTCCAGCCGGCCGCGCTCGTCGTGCAGGAAGTCGGCCAGCGCCCCGACGGTCCACCCCGGCCGGTTCGCCAGCCGGGATCCGGCGATGCGCACCGCCAGCGGCAGCGAACCGCAGCCCGCGAGCACCCGGTCCGCCTCCGCGCCCTCCGCGCGCAGACGGTCCGTGCCGACGATCGTGCCCAGCAGCTCGCGCGCCTCGTCCCGCTCCATCACGCCGAGCGCGCAGTGGTACGCCGGCAGCACGGGGAGCCGGCGGCGGGAGGTCACCAGCACCGCGGACCCCCCGGTGCCCGGCAGCAGCGGCCTCACCTGCGCCCCGGACGCCGCGTCGTCCAGCACCACCAGGAACCGCCGCTGGGCCAGCCGCGACCGGAACAGCGCGGCACGCTCCGCCGGGTCCCCGGGGATCGCCGCGTCGATCACCCCCAGGCTGCGCAGCAACTCCGCCAGCACGTCGACGGGTTCACGCGGCCGGTCGCTCAAGCCGCCCAGGTCGACGAAGAGCTGGCCGTCCGGGAACGCGTCCCGCACCCGGTGCGCCACATGCACCGCCAGCGTCGACTTCCCCGACCCCGGCGGCCCCGACAGCACCGCGACCACCGGCTGCCGTCCGGCCGCCGACAGCCACCCCTCCAGGACGCCGATCTGATCCTCCCGGCCGGTGAAGTCCGGGACGTCCATGGGCAGTTGGCACACCGGACCGGGATCGGCCTTACGCCGCCGGCCCGCGTACCCGTGGTCCACCCCGACCGCACGCAGCGGCGCACTCGGCTCGACGCCCAGCTCGACCGCGAGCACCCGCTCGGCCTCCGCGTACGCCTCCCGCGCCTCGGTGGTGCGGCCCGCGCCGTGCAGCGCCCGCACGAGCATCTGCCACAGGTCCTCCCGCACCGGGTCCTCGGCCAGCCTGCCCCGCAACTCCGCGACCAGCGGCGCGTAGTCGCCCAGCCGCAGCCGCACCTTCAGGCACTCGTCGACCGCGACCGCACGCAGCTCCTCGATCCGGGTGACCGCCGGGTCCCACACCACGCTCGACGGCACGTCCTGCAGCACACCGCCCCGCCACAGCCCGAGCGCAGCCTCGTAGCCGCGCAGCGCCGCCGCGTCCTCGCCCCGGTCCCGCGCCGCCCGCGCCTGCTCCAGCCGCCGTTCGAACAGCAGCATGTCGAGGTCGTCCGGGGCGACGTCCAGGGCGTAGCCCGAGGGCCGCGTGGTCAGCCCTTCCGTGTCCACCCCCGCCGCGGCGAGCGCGCTGCGCAGCGCGCGCACGTACGTCCGTACGTTCGCCACCGCGGACCGGGGTGCACCCTCGGGCCACAGCACCTCGGTCAGCACGTCCAGCGACACGAACCCGCCGGGCTGCAGCAGGAGCGTGGCCAGCACCGCTCGCGGCTTCGGCCCGCCGAGGCGCACCGGGGCGCCGCCCACCCGCACCCGCAGCGGGCCCAGCACGCCGAACGCCGGCTCCCCCATGCGCGCGCCTCCGTGACCCTTGGTGACACTCCGTCACTGGCGCACAGAGTACTGTCGCGCGCCCCGCCCGAACAGTGCTTCGACCCACCTCCGGTCGTCCGCCTAGGACCTGTCCGGGGCCCGGGGCGTCGTCAGGCGGGTGTCCGGCCGCCGCGGAGGGAACGGCCCGGCCGGGGCCGGCCGGGGGCGGGGGCGTCCGGGAAGGAACGGTCGCCGAAGAGGACGCGGCCGGCTGCGGCGCGTCCGAGCGGGGTGCGGAGAAGGGGGAACGCGGCGGCGGCCATCGCGGGGGTGCGCAGCTGTGCCAGCCCTCTGCGGAGGGTGAGCCGTCCCCGGAACGCGGCGCGCAGCGCGGCGCCGTCGTAGGCCGCCGCCGCGTGGCGGCCGCCGGTCCGCAGCGCGGTGTCGAGCACGGCCGCCGCGTGCTCCGACAGCCGCAGGCAGGGGTCCAGGCCGCCGGCGGTGAGGGGCGAGACCGCGCCCGCCGCGTCGCCGACCAGGAGTCCGTCGGCGCAACTGATCCTGCGCAGCACGCCGCCGACGGGGATGGGGCCGCCGCGCCGTTCCACCGACTCCGCCCGCCGCACGCCGGAGAGTCCGGGCGCCGACGCGCGGAACCGCTGCACCGCCCCGCGCAGGCCGTCCGGGAAGCGGTCGGCGTACCCGGCGACGCCGACATGGGCGTGCCGTCCGTCGTCCACCACCCAGGCCAGGTAGCCGGGGGCCAGCGAAGGGTCGAGCACGCAGTGGAACGTCGGTGGCCCGTCGCCGCCTCCGGGCAGCGCGAAGACCTCCTCGGCGCCGACCAGCAGGTGCCGGTTGCGGTCGAGGCCGAGGTCGCGGGCGACGCGGGAGCGGGCTCCGTCGGCCCCGACGACGAACCGGGCCCGGAGCACGGTGGAACCGTCGCGCCCGGCCAGGTGGAACGTGCCGCCGCCCAGGCGGCCGGCGTAGCGCGTGCCCAGGACCACGCGCACGCCGGCCGCGGCCGCGGCGTCGGCCGCCCCGGCGTAGAGCGGTCCCATGTCACCCACCCGGAACTCGTCGCGGTCGCTGACCAGTTCGACCGGTCGGCGCAGGTTCGGCGGGTAGAGCACGACCCGGCGTATCGGTGGGCCGAGGCGGTCCTGCGGGAGCGGGAAGTCGTCGAGCGTCTTCCGTACGAAGATCCCGGTGGTGCGGACGCCGGTCGTCAGACGCGTACGCCGTTCGGCCAGCACCACGTCGTGGCCCCGGCGGGCGAGGAGCGTCGCCGTGTGCAGCCCGGCCAGCCCCGCACCGACCACCAGGACGTCGGCGGAGGCGCGGGCCCCGAGGCCGGTTCCGGGGGCGCTCATCGGTGGGCGTCCCCGGCGGCCGCGTCGGTCAGGCCCGCCGCTCCGTCGTCGGCTGCATCGGTGGCGTCGGTCTGGTCGGCCCGGTCGGTCTGGTCGGTCTGGTCGGTACGGTCTGCCTCCCAGCGCAGCAGGTCGCCCGGCTGGCAGGCCAGTACCTCGCAGAGCGCCGCGAGCGTCGAGAAGCGCACCGCCTTCGCGCGGCCGTTCTTCAGCACCGCCAGGTTGGCCGGGGTGATCCCGACGCGCTCCGCGAGCTCTCCGACGGACATCTTGCGGCGGGCGAGCATCACGTCGACGTCGACGACGATCGGCATCAGATCACCTCGTCGAGTTCGGCCTGCATCTGCGACGCTTCGACGTCGCGCGCGACCGCCTGCGCCAGCAGCATCCGCAGTACCAGCACGATCAGTGCCACCGCGAAGACCCCGAGGGCGACCCCGCCCAGCATCAGCACGACGCCCGGCGCCACCTCCTCGCCCGGCGCGAGGACGGCGCCCAGCACGCACACCAGCAGGGCGGCGGCCGTGAAGGCGCCGATCACCACGTCGACGTACCGGAAGGCGGCGGGGGAGAACACCGTTCCCCGGCGCACCATCGTCACCAGCCGCCACACGCAGACCAGGACGGTCTGCGCCGCCACGACGCCGAGCACCACGATCACGACCACCGGAACGCGCCGGTCCGCCAGGCCGGCATCGTCCAGGTCGGCGGCCAGCAGCGTGGCCATCACGGTCTGCACGCCCACCGACCCGGCCAGCAGCGCCACGATCACCACCCGCAGCGCCAGCACCGTCAGCTTGCCCATCGCCACTCCCTCAATCGAACCACGATGGGAATCTATCGAGTTTCGATAGGTGAGGCAAGTGATCGGTTCGGCTGGGCTCGTCGGGCTCGTCGGGCTCGTCGGGTCGTGGTCCCGGCTCACCGGGCCGGGGTGCCCGGGGTGCCGGTCACCCCGGCGTCGCGAGTGACAGCTCCGTGGCCTTGACGAGTGCCGTGACGTCGGTGCCGGGGGCCAGGCCGAGATCGGTGACGGCTGCGTTGGTGATCACCGCCGTGAGGTGCCCGCCCCCGACGTCGACCGTTACGCCGGTCATGGCCTGGCCGGCTGTGAGCCGGGTGACGGTGCCGGGCAGTCTGTTGCGGATGCTCAGGTTCACGACGGAGACCTCCCTGATTGCCGGGGCGGGCGCGCCCTGCGCGTCGGACCGGGCCGGCATCTCCCGTCCCGTTGCGGCAGGGCGGCAGGCGCGCCCGAAGCGCCACCCGGATGCCGGCCGGGCTTCGGCGGTTCCTCCGGGTTCAGGCTCCGCCCTCTGTGCATCTGCCATGAAAGAGCGCCTATCATCTTGCAGATGCGAGGCTGTGGGGCCTAGCGTGAGGTATATGCAGTCCTACACGATCGGTCAGGCGGCGCGGCTGCTGGGTGTCAGCCCCGACACCGCACGCCGCTGGGCGGACGCCGGCCGGGTCGCGACCCACCGCGACGCGTCCGGACGCCGTCTCGTCGACGGCCGGGACCTGGCGTCCTTCGCGATCGAGGTCGCCCAGAGCGGCCAGGGGGGCCATGGGGGGCAGGACGAGGAGGAGCCCTTCACCTCCACCCGCAACGCCTTCCCCGGCATCATCACCTCCGTCCGGCTCGGCGACGTGGCGGCGCAGGTGGAGATCCAGGCCGGCCCACACCGGCTCGTCTCCCTGGTGACCCGGGAGGCCGTCGAGGAACTGGGCCTGGAGGTCGGCATGCGGGCCACCGCCCGCGTCAAGTCGACCAGCGTGCACATCGACCGCAGCTGAACCCGCAGCGCGTCCCCCCGGTCGCGTTCGGCCGTACCTGAGCCGGCTCCCCTACCCCACCGACATGCACGCGGCCCCCGGGCCTCCCGCCCTCCCGACCTCCTGGCGAAGGAGCCGATCGATGCCCTCTTCCCCCTCCGGGCGGCGCACCACCGTCGCACTGCTGACAGCCTCCCTGCTGGTGCCGCTGACCGCGTGCGGCTCCGGCACCGGGGGCTCCGGCACCGGCGACGGCACCCCGGCGAAGGAGAAGATCACGGTACTGGCGGCCGCGTCGCTGACCGACGTGTTCCAGGCCGCCGGGGCGACGTACGAGAAGACGCACCCCGGCACGGACGTCACCTTCTCCTTCGCCGGCTCGCAGGTCCTCGCCGCGCAGGTCTCGCAAGGGGCGCCCGCGGACGTGCTGGCGACCGCCAACACCGCAACCATGGACCGCGTGCGGGACGACACCGCGGAGCCGGTGGTCTTCGCCCGGAACCGTCTGGTGATCGTGACCCGGGAAGGCAACCCGGAGGACGTCGACGCGCTGGAGGACCTGGCGGACCCCGGACTGAAGGTCGTCCTGGCCGCGCCGGAGGTCCCGGTGGGCGACTACAGCGAGCAGATCCTCCGGCGGGAGGACCTGCGGGTGGAGCCCGTCTCCCGGGAGACCGACGTGCGCGCGGTCCTGTCCAAGGTCGAACTCGGCGAGGCCGACGCCGGACTCGTCTACCAGACCGACGCCGCGACCTCCCCCGACACGGTCGACGCGGTGAGGGTCCCGGATGCCCGGAACGAGATCGCGACGTATCCCGTCACCACCCTGAAATCCTCCGAACACGCCGAAGCCGCGCAGGATTTCGTCGACTGGCTGACCCGCCCGGAGGCTCAGCGGATCCTCCGTGAAGCAGGCTTCCAGAAGCCGTGAAACGCCCCCGCCGCGCCGCCGCGCCCGTCCGTTCCGGGGGGACGGGCGGGGGCGCGCGGCGCCCGGAACCGGGCGGGACCGACCGGCCCACCCGCCGGTGGGCCGGGGGCGCGAGGCACCGCCCGCCCGGCACCGGAGCGCCCGCCCTGCTCGCCGTACCCGCCGTGCTGGCCGTGGGATTCCTGGCCCTGCCGCTCGTCGGCATCCTGGCCCGCACCCCGTGGCCGGACCTCGCCGCGAACCTCACCGCCCCCGCGACCACGGAGGCGCTGCGCCTGTCGCTGCTGGTCTCCTTCTCGGCCCTCGGGCTCTCGCTGCTCCTCGGCGTTCCCCTCGCCTGGCTGCTGGCGCGCGCACGGTTCCCCGGCAAGGCGCTCGTCCGGTCGCTCGTCCTGCTGCCCATGGTGCTGCCCCCCACCGTCGGCGGAGTGGCACTGCTGCTGGCCTTCGGCCGCCGCGGCCTCCTCGGCCCGTGGCTGTACGACACCTTCGGCGTCACGCTGCCCTTCTCCACCGCCGGGGCCGTGGTCGCCGCGACGTTCGTCGCCATGCCCTTCCTCGTCATCAGCCTGGAAGGCGCGATCGGCGGGCTCCGCCCCCGCTACGAGGAGACCGCCGCCTCGCTCGGCGCCACCCCGGTCCGGGTGTTCCTCACCGTCACCCTCCCCATGGTCGCCCCCGGGCTGCTGGCCGGAGCGGCCCTGACCTGGGCCCGAGCACTGGGCGAGTTCGGCGCGACGATCACCTTCGCCGGCAACCTCCCCGGCACGACCCAGACCCTGCCGCTCAAGGTCTACCTGCTGCTGCAGGGACAGCCCGAGACCGCCACCTCGGTCTCCCTGCTGCTGCTGGTCATCGCCATGGGGGTGCTCGTCGCGCTCCGCGGCCGCTGGACCGGAACCCCCCGGGCCCGCGTCCAGCAGCCGTCCCCGACCACGGGCGAACCCGACCCCGCTCTCCCCCCGGTCGCCCGGGACGCACCGCCCTCCGACCCGCGCCGGGACTGCTCCCTCCAGGCCCGCGTCACCGGCTTCAACCACGTGGCGCTGGACGCCCCCGCCGGCACGACCCTGGCCGTCGTCGGCCCCAACGGAGCCGGGAAGACCACCCTGCTGCGCGCCCTGCTCGGTCTCACCTCCCGCTCCCACGCCGACATCCGCCTCGGCGACCGCGACGTCACCGGCACGGCCCCCCACCGCCGTGACATCGCCTGGGTCCCACAGGACGGCGCCCTCTTCCCCCACCTCACCGCGCTGGGCAACACCGCCTACGGGCTGCGCGCACACGGCGTCCCGCGGACCGAGGCCCGGCGCCACGCCCGGCAGTGGCTCGACCACCTGGGCGTCGGCGACCTCGCGCACCGCAGGCCCGGCCGCCTCTCCGGCGGCCAGGCCGGCCGCGTCGCCCTCGCCCGCGCCCTCGCCGCCCGGCCCCGCCTGCTGCTGCTCGACGAGCCCCTCGCCGCGCTGGACCAGACCACCCGCGCCCGCGTCCGGCACGCCCTGCGCAGTCACCTCGCGGCGTTCGGCGGCGTCTGCCTGATCGTCACCCACGACCCCGTCGAAGCCGTGTCCCTCGCCGACCGCGTCCTCGTGCTCGAGGACGGACGGCTGATCCAGGACGCGCCACCCACCGAACTCACGCGCTCGCCGCGCTCGCCCTGGGTCGCCCGCATGCTCGGCCGCAACGCCTGGACCGGAACCACCACCGCCACCGGCCTCGCCACCCGGGACGGCGGACACCTGCACGTCGCCGACCCGCTCCCCACGGGCGAAGAGGCCCTCGCCGTCATCCCGCCCGAAGCCGTCGCCCTCCACCGCGAACGGCCGTACGGCAGCCCCCGCAACGCCTGGCACGGCACCGTCCGCGAGCTCACCGCGTCCGGAAGCCGCACCCGCGTCCTCCTCACCACCGACGCGACCCCCGACCTCGTCGCCGAGATCACCCCGCAGGCCGCCGCCGAACTCGACCTCGCCGACGGCACCCGCGTCTGGGCCGTCGTCAAGGCCACCGAGACCACCCTCGTCCCCCTCTGACGCGCCTGCTGAAACCGCCGGTCTCAGGCCTCCAGCGTCGGGGGGCCTTCGAGGGCTTGCAGGGTGCCCGCGGGGAGCCGGTCGCCGCCCCAGCTGCGCTCGATGTAGCCGATGATCCGCGCGACGTCCTCGGCGGGCACCCGCTCCGGTTCGCCGTGCTCGAGCGGGTCGGCGTGGAAGATGTAGAGCCGCGACGCGAACTGGTCGAACGGCAGCGAGGCCTCGCCGAACCGCTCGCCGTTGCCCGCGGTGGAGACGACGACGCCGTCGCCCCAGTCCTGGCCGCTGTCGTTGTTCGGGTTGTAGAAGTACACCCGCATGACGTCCTGCGGGTCCGGCGCGACCCGCAGGATCGTGATCGCGTGCCAGCCGACGTAGCGGGCCGCGCTGTCGGTGACCGCGACGCCGGCGGGCTGCGGATGGATCAGCGGCTGGTCGCCGTTGAAGGACGGGTGGTAGCCGGCGTGGAACTGCCGCAGGAACTCGTCGAGGTCGACCAGGTTCCCGGTCGCGACGTCGACGTTGATGTGGAACCCGCGAGCCGACCACCAGCCGTGGAACTCGGGGTTGACCCACCGGTGCGGGTCCCCCGGACGGGTGGCGCAGCGCCGCCCCATCTCGGCGTAGATCCGGTCCAGGTGCGGGACCGCGATCAGCGACACGGGGTCCAGGTCCATCGGCAGCGTGGTCGCGACTCCGGACCCGCTCTCCTTCGACGAGATCGGCTGCCCCTCGAAGTGCATGATGATCTCGTCGTCGCGAGCCGCCCAGACCACCATCTGCAACAGGTAGTCCGGGTCGTTGTAGGACCACATCGACAGCGCGCGGGCCGACTGGCAGGTCGGGTTGTCGCCCTGGCCGACGCCGAGCGGCTGGCCCAGCATCGACAGCACCCCCGCGACCAGCCGCGCCTCCGGCCCCGGCACGTCGCCGAACACCGTCGTCAACCGCTCCCGTGCGACCGGGGACAGTTCGAGCGCCAGCTGGCGCCACAGCGCCGGCACGATCGGCGGCTCGTACAGGATGCCGCGGTCGAGCAGCAGCGCCAGCCCGTAGATGCACTGCGCGGTCTGCGGGTGCACGGCCACCTCGATCAGCCGGTGCACCAGGGGGCTGTAGCGCATCAGGCAGTTGCGGCCGGTGTCGGACAGCCCGAGCGCCTCCCCGACGAGGTAGTCGCTCTCGCGCAGGAGGAACCGGAGAAGTTCGGCGTGGTAGGGCGACACCAGGCCGGTGTCGTGCATCGCCCGCGCGAACCCGGTCGCCTCGTACTGCAGGCCGCCGTTGTCCATCGCCTCGAGCCGCGAGCGGAAGACGTCGACGCCCGGGTCCTCCCGGCACGCCTCGGTGGTCCCGAACAGGCTCGTGATGAGCCGGTCGATGCCCTGCCCCGACGTCGTGCCGAGATCCACGTCGGGGTCCTCGCGGTAGCCCGCGATCCGGGTGATCAGCGACTGCACGGCCTCGACCTGGATCGGGCGCTGGCGCAGGATCCGCCAGATTTCGTCGACCAGGTTGTCCAGGACGCTGTCGTAGCCGATCTCGTCGGCGAGGTGGTGGAAAAGGTCCCGGATGATCTGCGCGGTCCGGCCCTGCCGGGTCCGCTCCGCCTCGCCGGGCGGGGTGAACAGCAGCTCCAGATTCGTCGCCAGCACCTGCGACAGGAACTGGCGGGCGTCCTCGGCCGGGAGCGTCGGGTGCGCGTAGTCGCCGCGGGCCACCGCAAGCATCCGCAGCTCGCTGGTCGCTTCCATGACGACGGTGTCCGCGTCCGTGCTGTGCAGGCTCGGGCCGACCAGCGCCGGGACGAGGATCTCCGGTGAGGCCCAGTCCGTCTCCAGGAAGAGCCCCGCCTCCTCGATGGCCTGCGCCCTGGCCTGGACCGCGGCGGCGCCGCCCGGCTGGAGGAGTACCCGCCGCAGTGCTTCCAGGACCCGCCGCAGCTTCGTGTGCTTGCCGAAGTCGCGGGTCTCGGCCATGGCCTGGATGGCGTCGTCGAGTGAGGTCACGCGCTTGTCCAGCGTCGTGGCCGCACCGCTGACGTCGACGGTCGGTTCCACTAGGTCGTCCTCGGGTAGGTCTCCTGCGTCCATGGGGCCGTCAGACGTAGAAGTCGAGCTCTTCCTGCTTCTTCAACAGGTCGCGCATCCGGTACGGGTCATCGCCGAAGAAGTACACCAGACCCCAGTGCGTGCCGAACGCGGTCCGCTTGGTGACGGTCTCCTCGAGCGGCGTCGAGAGGTCGTGCGACTCGTAGTAGTCGTCGTCCTCGGTCTCCTCGGGGATCTGCAGTTCGCTGACGACACGGCGGCGCGGGTAGACCCCGAAGCAGCCGGCCACCCCGGACGCGTCGACGACCTCGCGCGGGAAGAAGGCGTCGATCTCCTCCTCCGTCGTCTTCGGGTCGAAGGCCAGCACCAGCCCATGGTAGGCGTTGAACCCGTACGCCCGCTCCAGAAGTTCGAAAACCTTGAAGCCCGGCGGCCGGTACGCGACCTCGCCGAAGTACATCTCGCCGTCACTGGTGACGAAATACTCCGGATGCACGAAGCCGAATTCGATGTCGAACGTCTTGATCAGCTTCTCGATCTGCGCCGTGATCTGCGCCCGGTGTTTCTCCAGCTCCGGCGTCGCCGGAACGAACACCGAATAGCCGAGCGTGACGTATTCGGAGATGTTGAGGAACTTGATCTTCCCGTTGTGCACCCACGCCTCGACCGCGAACTCCCAGCCGTCGAGGTGGGACTCCATGAGGACCGGGAACTCCTCGTCCGGAATCGTGTCGACCTCGTCCGGGGTACGGATGACGCGGTGCCCGAGGCATCCGGCCTTGTCGAACGCCTTGAGGTGGATCGGGTCGTTCGGGTCGCCGTCCAGCTTGAGCAGGGTCTGGTTGACGCGCTTGAGGAAGCGGATCACGTCGTCCCGGTCGTGGGCCTCCTCGAAGATCCCGACCCGGATGCCGCCGAGCTGCGCGCGGCGCTTCATCAGCGCCTTGTCACGCAGCAGCATGGCCTGACCGTACAGGCGCGGATTGTCCAGCAGGACCGAATTGATCGCCCCGGCCCATTCCACCGTTTCCTCGAACAGTGGGATGGCGACGTCGACGCCCTCCTTCTGCAGCGTCTCGGCGATCTCCATCGAGCGGTCGTTGAGCCGGTCGAAGTTCCACGGCACGTACGGTATGTCGTGCTCGATGCAATACTCCTCGGCCCATTCCGGCGCCACGACGACATAGCGCCGGTCGAACCGGTCGAGGGCCTCCACCGCGTTGAGACTCCAGCCGAGAAGCGCTACATAGCCTTTGTCCGGGTTCCAGCTGGCCGTTTCGCGCTGTGGCATGGACCTGTTCTCCTTCGGCGTGTGGACTCGTCGACGGGTGGCTGGCACCACCGTACCCGCGCCGGGCAAGCCCCTCACCCCCGCGCAGCCCCGGCAGCCGTCCCACCCCCGCGGGCACGCCGCCGCGACGGCTCCACGAGTCCTCCGTGGCGACGTCGAGGACGCGGTCGCGACGGAGAATCTCATGCCACGACGGGCGTCCGGCCGACCCGCCCCGGCCCTTACGCGACGCCTGCGCCCGGAACCTCACCCCTCCAGGCGAGCGGTACGAGGGGAGCACTCGCTGGACGTGGAGCGAGCATCGCCTTCACGCCGTAGACCACAGTCACACGGACCGTCACAGTCATGCGGACCTGCTCCGGGAGGGCCCGCCGTGATTCTCGCCGACGCGGCCGGCGACTCCCCGCCCGCGCGGTCGCACACACGGAGCGCCAGCGTCCGGCCGGCAGGGCACGGGGTCTGCTCAGGCGGGCCGCCAACGGAATACGCCGGCGCGAGGTCACTCCCGCTCGGCACAGGAAGGACGAGCAGCGGCCAGCCCGTCGACTCGACCCAGTTCGACATCCCAGGTGTCGTCGCCCGACACCTCGAAGGCTCCGTCATGCAGGGCGAAGACGCGAGCTGTTCCTTCTCCGACGGATGTCTGCGGACGGTCGGCGCGGTGGAAGGCTTCCGTGCGCAGTCGGAAGCTGCGGGGCTCCGCACAGTGCAGCCCGTGCAGCCCCCACGGTCCCCCGCCCGAGCCCGGTGCCGCGAGGTGAAAGTGACCGGAGGCGGCGCGGTCGCTGCCGTAGTAGGCGTGGGCGGCGGTGTAGGAAGCCATGCGGAGTTCGGCCACAGAGAGCGGGGTCCGAGCTGGAGCCTGACGTTCGGCAACGATGTCGACGCTTCCCCGGACGTCTGTGCCACCGGGGTGTGCTCCGTGGGAGGAGAACCATCGAGCGAGGCGCGGTCCGCCGCGCTGCACCCAGGTTTCGATCAGCTCACGGAACGCGGCCTCACGTCGGCTGGGGGTGTGCTGAGTCCCTGCCGACAGGATGGCTTCTCCCGCTCCAGCGAAGGCGCGGCAAAAGTCCTGGACCTGTCGTCGGGATACGCCGTGACGTGCGCCGCGCGGAGCGTGCCGTGCGCGCCGACGCCGATCGTCGTCCCGTCCTCCGAAGCCTTCAGGGCGACGCCTCGGGCATCGTGGCTATTCAATTCCCAAAAACCCCAAGACCCCTACCACTACAAACCCCAATGCAATGAAGGGAACGAAGAAGCGAGCGAATTTCTCATGTAGGCTAATTCCCCGCTCCCCAAAGAACGCGTAGTGGCTCGCCGTTGCAGCGTCTATCCATTTCTTGCGAAAGATGAGCACTAGGATTCCCCCAGTCAGGGGGAGGATGAACATGATGCGTTCCATCCATGTACTCTCTCCTTGCGTGTCGGTGGTGAATGACCAGGCCGCCACCCCGGAGGAACTCGCCCCTCTCCCCGGAGGGTGCCTAGAACTGGTTCCCCCGTTGGTGTTGCCGGCGGCCAGGCGAAGTAGCCAGTTCCTGTGGTGTGTCTCCAGTAGCCCGCGCCGTAGTCGTGCTCGGCGGAGGCCCACCTGTAACGCTGAGGTGGCAGTGGAGAGCCAACTGGCGCATACCCTTGTGCTGGCACCAAGCAGCCTGTGATACCCCGGAAGCGCATCGTGCCGTGGCCAGTGGAGCGGATGCGCGGCTTGGCGGCCGAGATGCCCACGCAGTACAAGGATCAAGCACGGTGAGTCGGTGAAGACCGTTTCCGAGCGTCTCGGTCACGCCAACGCGGCCATGACGCTCAACATCTACACCCACCTGTGGCCCGACTCCGAGGAGCGGACCCGGGCAGCGGTCGACAAGGCGTGCGCGGACCGCCCTGGAGAGCGGGACGCCGCCTCCGGAGAGGCGGCGTGACCGCGCTGAGCGCGTTGGTCCGCGTTGACGCCTTTGCGGACTCCCTGCGGACCGCAGTCGCCGCCTAGGTGTTGCGGGTCATGAGGTTGTAGACGCTGGGGCCGGTACGACGAGGGCGGGTCCTTCAGCGGCAGGATGAGAACCGCCAAGTCACTCGTCCGCCGTCACAAAGGACCCGCCCGGTGTCCCACCGTAATGCCCCGCTCTCGGTCGAAGGCCGTCGTCGTCTGGTCCGGCGCTGTCAGGACCGTCCCATCGCTCACGTCGCCGCGGAGATGGGCATCTCCAGGGCTTGTGCCAGCAAATGGGTGGGCCGGTACCGCCTCCACGGTGATCTCGGCCTGCTCGACCGGCCCAGCACGCCCCATCGTCAGCCCACCCGGACCCGGGGTGAGATCGTGGCCCGCATCGAGCGCATGCGCCGTGAGCACAAGTGGTCAGCGGCCCGCATCGCCTTCGAGCTCCGTGCCGTGGGCACGACCATCAGCCGCCGCACCGTCACACGGCACTTGCACCAGCTCGGGCTGAACCGCCGCCGCTTCATCGATCCCGACGGCGGCACCAACCGCACCGGCCGCACCATCACCGCCCGATGGCCAGGCCACATGATCCACCTCGACGTGAAGAAGACCGGACGCATACCCGGCGGCGGCGGATGGCGCCTCCACGGCCGCGGCAGCGAGCAGGCCAAACGCGTCGCCCGCACCAAGACCCGCGGCAGCAAGCCGGGCTACGTCTACCTCCACTCAGCCCTCGACGGCTTCTCCCGCCTGGCCTACACCGAAGCACTACCCGACGAGAAGGCCGCCACGGCGGTCGGGTTCCTCCACCGTGCACGGGCCTTCTTCGCCGCCCACGGCATCGACCGCATCCAGCGCATCGTCACCGACAACGGAGCCTGCTACCGCGCCGGCGACTTCGCCCGCGCCCTCCTCGGCTCACGCCACCAGCGCATCACGCCCTACACGCCACGGCACAACGGCAAAGTCGAGCGCTACCAGCGCATCCTGTCCGAAGAGTTCCTCTACGCCCGCTCATGGACATCCGAAAGCCACCGAGCACACGATCTGACCACCTGGAACGTCCACTACAACTACCATCGGCCGCACACTGCCGCCGGGAACCGCCCTCCAGCCTCCCGACTCCACACAGGCGTCACCAACCTCATGGCCTCATACACCTAGTCGCTCCGCCGCAGGTCAGGCCGTCCTGTGCGCACCGCTTAGAGCTCGTAACAGGATCTTGCCGAAGTTCCCTGGTCGGGCGTGACCGACGTGATGTCCAGCACGGGCTCCATGACAAGGCACTAGAAGATCCAAGGTCACCAAAGGTACCTGGCGGCACGGGCTGCAGGCCGTACGCAGTCACGGCGTCGAGTCGTTCCCGGCCTGAGTCTCAGGTGTGGCATCTGCTGCAGCCTCCAGCGGCATGAAACTCCTGGCGCCAATGCGCCCCCCGGCATTAAGCTCGATGATCCCTTCACCGCGCCCGGACAACCCGAGCACTCTACGTCGTACAGCACCCAGGAAGAGCGGTACCCCTCTGATGAGCGCAGGTGGCGACGCACACGTGCCGGACCCGAGACTCGCCGAACTCGCCCGCACGTCACGCAACTTCGGTTTCCTATATGACCATGTGCCGCTACTCGTCGCCTACGGTTCGGGCGCCGAGGCCAACGTGTTCACCGACCCGAACACCTCGCTGATCAAGTCCCGACAGTTCGGTGAGGCCGTTGCTTCCGATCTGGTGCGCCGGGGTCGCGTCCAGTTCACCGGGAGCAAGCAGATCGAGCGCCTGGCCACCCTCGACAGGGAGGGTTATCTGCATGGCAACGTGGGGCCCGCCTTCCACGAGGTCCGCGTGCTCGGCAACAAGGCCAACCACGACGACCACGACGACCACGACGACGCCTTCCGGGCCCTGCGGACCTGTCACCGGCTCGGTGTCTGGTACCACCGTCTGATCACGGGATCCCGCGAGCAGCGCACGTTCGTTCCGCCAGACCCGTCGCGCACGCCAGCCGCACAGAACACGGCCCTGCGCATACAGGTGGAGGAGACTCGGCGGGCGCTGGAGGAGGCCCGTCTCACCTACGAAGGTCAGGCGTCCCAGGCACAGGCGGAGCAGGCCGCCCGGCACACAGTGGAGCGGGAACTCGCCGACGCCGCAGCGGAGCGCGAGGAGCTTGCCCGCCAGGTGGCCGCCATGCAGGACCAGCTCGCGGCACTCCAGCAGGCCCAGTCCGCAGCCGACGCTCAACTGCTGCGCTTCCAGGTCACAAGTCCCGCCGCTGCCTCCGAGGCCGTGGCCGAGCGCGCGCGCCTTTTGGAGAACGCCGAGCAGGCAGCCCGCGAGCCGCTCACCGAGGCGCAGGTGCGCACCCGCCTCGACCAGATGCTCGCCGACGCAGGCTGGAGCGTCCAGGGCGCGGACGGCAGCCTCAACCTGTACGTACAGGGCGACCGGCGCGGCAGCGGAGTCGCGGTCCGAGAGACGACCACCGCCACCGGCCGCGCCGACTACGCACTGTATGTAGAGCGCAAGCTCATCGGCGTGATCGAGGCCAAGCGGGAGGGCGCCGACCTGACGGCTGCCGAAGCACAGGCCGACCGGTACGCCGACCACCCCACCGAGGCACAGCAGCGCCTGATCGCCTGGTGCACTCCGCTGCCGTTCCGCTACGTCTCGGACGGCGGCGAGACCCGCTTCCGCAGCACCCTCGACCCCGACTCGCGCAGCAGGCGAATCTTCTCCTTCCACCAGCCCCGCACGTTGGCCCGCTGGATCCGCCAGGCCGAACAGGACCCACAGGCCCCCTCCTACCGCGCCCGGCTGCGCCTTCGCATGCCCGACCTGGACGAGCGCCCGCTCCGCCCCGCCCAGATCAAGGCGGTGCTCGGCGTGGAGAAGTCCGTGGCGCTGGGCAAGGGCCAGCAGGGCACAGGCCAGTCCCGCTCCCTCGTCCAGATGGCGACCGGCGCCGGCAAGACGTACACGGCGGTCACCTTCTCGTACCGGATGCTCAAGTACGCGCAGGCCGAGCGGGTTCTGTTCCTGGTCGACCGTAACAACCTGGGCGCCCAGGCGCAGAACGAGTTCGAGAACTTCACCACGCCCGACACCAACCGCACCTTCGCCGACCTGTTCAACGTGCAGCGCCTCGGGGCCGACGGTATGAACCCCTCCGCGAAGGTCGTCGTGTCCACCGTGCAGCGCCTGTACATGGAGCTGACGGGCGCGACCGTCCCCGCCACCCGGGGCGAGGACGGCGAGGACGAATACTCCTACGACGCGCCGGGTGACATCTCTGTCGGCTACAACCCCGGCATCCCGCCCGAGTCCTTCGACCTGATCGTCGTCGACGAGTGCCACCGCTCCATCTACGGCAAGTGGCGTTCCGTCCTGGAGTACTTCGACGCCCCCGTCGTCGGCCTCACCGCGACACCCGTCGCCCAGACCTTCGGCTACTTCAACGGCAACCTGGTCAGCGAGTACACCTACCCCGAGGCGGTCGCCGACGGCGTCAACGTCGACTTCCAGGTGTACGAGATCGTGACGCGGATAACGGGCGAGGGCGGGGTCATCGCGCGGGGCGTCATCCCGGTCCGCGACCGCCGCACCCGACGCCAGCGCTACGAGGACTTCGACGAGGACGTCTCCTACGGGGCCACGGAAGTCGGCGTGGGCGTGATCAGCAAGGACCAGCTGCGTACGGTAATCCAGACCTTCCGGGAACGCCTGTTCACGGAGATCTTCCCCGCGCGCGCGAAACGCGACGAGGAAACCGGCGAACTGCTCTGGGACGAGATGTACGTCCCCAAGTCCCTGATCTTCGCCAAGAACGACAACCACGCCGAGGAGATCGTCGAGGTCGTCCGTGACGTCTTCGGCAAGGGCAACGACTTCTGCGCCAAAATTACCCACGCGGCGAAAAAGCCCGCCGAACGGCTCGCCGACTTCCGTAACCTGCCACAGCTGCGCATCGCCGTAACCGTCGACATGATCGCCACCGGCACGGACGTCAAGCCGCTCGAATGCCTGCTGTTCCTGCGGGACGTCAAGAGCTGGGCCTACTTCGAGCAGATGAAGGGCCGGGGCGCACGCACCCTTTCCCTGACCGAGTTCGAGAGGGTCACCCCGGGAGTCGGCCCCAAGACGCACTTCGTGATCGTCGACGCGGTGGGTGTGACCCGCAAGCCGAAGGTGGACGCCGGTCCGCTGGAGCAGCACACGGAGAAGGACCTCAACCTGGAGAGACTCCTCCGCCTCACCGCCCGGGGAGTCGCGGAGGACGCCCACGTCTCCACCCTCGCCTCCCGTCTGGCCAAGCTCGACCTCCAGATGACCGATGACGAACGGGCCGAGGTCGAGAGCCTCACGGGCGGTGTCCCGCTGAAACACATCGTCCACAACATGGTCGACGCCGTGTCGATCGACGAACAGGGCAAGACGCGCGAGGCCGCCGAATGCCTCGGCCTCGACCCCGACCAGGCGGTCAAGGACGTGACCGAACGGGCACTGCGTCCGCTGGCCTCCACCCCCGAGCTGCGCAACCGACTACTGGAGATGCGCCGCGCGAAGGACATCCTCTACGACGAGACGAGCCGCGACGCCCTCGTGTCGGCCGGCGCGGTCCCGGAGGACGAGTCGACCGCCCGCGAGACGGTGCGCGACTGGCGGGCCTACGTCAAGGAGCACCGGGACGAGATGGCGGCGCTGGCCGTCGCCTTCTCGGCCGATTCATCCATGCCGCCCAGGGATGCCTTGAGCCGGCTGAAGAACCTGGCGCGAGGTGTGGCGCGCCCTCCGCGAGCCTGGACAGCGGACAAGCTGTGGCGCTGCTACGAGCAGGTGGGCGAGGCCGTGACGGCGAACCGTTCCACCGCCCGCACTGCGGCCGACCTGCTGGCCCTGCTCCGGTACGAACTGGAGGGCGGTGCGGACGGCGGGGCCCCTCCGCCACGCCCGCACGCGGAGACGGTGGAGGAGCGGTACGCGGCCTGGCTGACCAGCCAGGAACAGGCGGGCGTGACCTTCACGACCACCGAACGGTGGTGGCTCGACCACATCGCCGGTGCCACGATCGAGCGTGTACGCTTCGACACCGCCGACCTCGACTATCCCCCGTTCACGAAGATGAACGGCACGGACGGATTCCTTGCGGAGTTCGGCGAGGAGCGGGCGGAAGAGATCCTCGACGAACTGGACAGGGAGCTGGGCGCGTGACGCTGGGGCTGGGTGAGGGTTCCGGAGGCGGCCGAGGGGAACTGCCGCAGGGGTGGGCGTGGGCGGCGCTGAAGGAACTGTGCGACGTCAACCCTCGCTCCTTCGACGACGAGCCAGGCGACGACGACTTCATCTCCCAAGTCCCCATGGCCTCCGTTGAAGCCGAAACGGGACGCGTCGACGCATCCAATCATGTGCGCTACGGCGACTTGAAGAAGAAGTCACTCACTCGCTTCCAGGAGAACGATGTTCTCTTTGCCAAGATCACACCCTGCATGGAGAATGGGAAGATCGCAGTAGCACGAGGGTTGCTCGACGGTCGCGCCCTCGGTAGCACCGAGTTCCATGTTCTGCGCAGCTGCGGGGCAGTGCTTCCCGAATATCTTATGCACTACTTGCTGCAGCCCGACGTGCGTGCAAACGCAGAGCAGAACATGTCGGGCGCAGTTGGCCAACGACGTGTGCCGCGGCCTTACCTGGAGTCCCTTACGGTTCCTGTACCACCACTTGCGGAGCAGCGGCGAATCGTAACCCAAATCGAGGAGCAAGTCGCTCACGTAGAAGCAGGCGAAGCATCAGCACACGCCGCGTTGTCGAGCGCCGCAACCCTCGCGGAGCAGGTCACCGCCCGTGGCTCGCGCGGTTGCCTGGAAGAAGTCGAACTCGCGCCGGTCCCACTGGAGAGAGCCGATATCGACGATGGGACGATCCCTGACCTCCCCGCCGACTGGAGTTGGGCCCGTCTCGGCGAGGTCGCCTCAGTGGTCGGCGGCGTAACGAAGGACAGCAAGCGTCAAGGAGACCCGAACTACGTCGAGGTCCCTTACCTGCGCGTCGCCAACGTGCAGCGCGGGCAGCTTGTGCTGGATAATGTGACGACTATTCGAGTCCCTCCCGAGAAGGCGCTCTCCCTTCGCTTGCAGCCTGGCGACATACTCCTCAACGAGGGAGGGGACCGGGACAAGCTCGGGCGCGGCTGGGTATGGGAGGGGCAGGTCGAAAACTGTATTCACCAAAACCATGTTTTCCGCGCTCGAGTGATCGGGCAGAGGATCCACCCCAAACTGCTCGCCTGGCACGCCAACGGTTTCGGTAAAGCCTGGTGCGATCGCAACGGCACCCAATCCGTTAATCTTGCATCGATCAGCCTCCGTAAGATTAAGCTCCTTCCCGTGCCGATTCCGCCGCAGGAAATCCAAGAGCATCTGGTGAAGACAATCGAGCTGCACCTAGAGAACGTGGCAACCGCAAGGGCGACCGCCGAAGCGGCCCTGGCTCAGGCCCGAGACCTCCGCGCCGCCCTCCTGAACGCCGCCTTCACCGGCACCCTTGTCCCCCAGAACCCCGCCGACGAGCCCGCCTCCGCCCTGCTAGACCGCATCCGCGCCGCACGCGCGACCGCGAAAGCGGCACCCCGCAAGCGCACCCCTCGCAAACCGCGCACCGCCCCGCCCGGTCAGGATGAACTGCCCCAGTGAGCACCACCACCCTCATGGACAACGCCGCTACCCCAGGCCCCCGCCGCTCCGCAGGCGAGACGACCTCCACTCTCGTCAACCGCCTCTGGTCGTATTGCGAGCTGCTGCGCCACTCCGGCGTCTCCACCCTCGACTACGTCGAGCAGCTGACGTACCTCCTCTTCCTGAAGATGGCGCACGAGCGCGCCAACCGGCCGGCCAGGTTCCGCAAGAACATGCCGGAGGAGCCGCTCGTCCCACCGGGCCTGGACTGGCAGAGTCTCACCAGCCGGTCGGCCGAGGATCTGGTGGACCACTACGAGTACGTCCTGCGGGAGCTTGGCCGCAAGGGCGGGACGATGCTCGGTGAGGTGTTCACCAAGGCACAAAACAAGATCCACGAGCCCGCCGTCCTGGAACGTCTCATCAAGGACCTGATCGACCCCTACACCTGGACCCGCGAGAACCAGGACCTCAAGGGCGACGCCTACGAGGGCCTGCTCCAGCGCGGCGCCGAGGACCGCAAGACCGGCGCCGGCCAGTACTTCACGCCCCGCCCGCTCATCGACGCGATGGTCGACTGCCTGCAGCCGCGCCCCGGTGAGTCGATCACCGACCCGGCCTGCGGCACCGGCGGCTTCCTCATCGCCGCGCACGCCCACATCGTCGAGCGCTACGAGGAACAGCTGTACGGCGACGAGGCCCGCAAGCTCCAGACGGGTGCCATCACCGGCTACGAGCTGGTCCGGGAGACGGCCCGGCTGGCCCTGATGAACATGCTGCTGCACGGCATCGGCACGTCCGAAGCCCGCCCGCTGATCACTATCCAGGACTCGTTGGCGAAATCGCCGCATAAGTTCTACGACATCGTGCTCGCCAACCCGCCCTTCGGCGTCGGCTCGGTCACCGGCGAGGCATACACCTCCCGCGACGACTTCTGGACGCAGACCACGAACAAACAGCTCACCTTCGTCCAGCACATCTACACCCTGCTGAAGACGAACGGCCGGGCCGCGTTGGTCCTGCCCGACAACGTGCTGTTCGAGGGCGGCGCGGGCGCCGAGATCCGCCGTCGCCTCCTGGAACTCACCGACGTCCACACCCTGCTGCGCCTGCCCACCGGCATCTTCTACGCCAACGGCGTCAAGGCGAACGTCCTGTTCTTCGACAAGCGCCCGCCCCGCCCCGGCGGCAAGCCCGCGACCAAACAGCTCTGGGTCTACGACTTCCGCACCGATCAGCGCTTCACGCTCAAGCAGCGCGCCCTGCGCCGCGAGCACCTCGACGAGTTCGTGGCCGCCTTCCACTCGGGCGGCACGGACTACTCGGCCCGAAAGCCAAGTGAGCGCTTCCGGTCATACGAGTATGATGAACTGATCGCCCGTGACAAGGTCAACCTCGACCTGACGGTACTTCAGTCGGCCTCCGCCTCCTCCGCCGCGCTCGCGCCCCCAGACGTGATCGCCCAGGAGATCGTGGAGGACCTGGAGACGGCACTGGCCGAATTCACCGCCGTAGCACAAGCGTTGAAGAAGGCCGCGAACACCAGGGCGGCCGACGGCTCCACCGGCACCACTACCAGCGCTTCCGAAGACGGCACCACGGACGACAGCACGACCCAGGAGCGGTAACCCGGTCTCCCTCCCCGCCAAGTCCCACACGGGCTCCGGTGGCCCTGAGGGCCTGCCGGAGCCCGCTCCCGGTAACGGGAGGCATGGCGCTCGTATTTGTGCGGACTGTACAGACACGGACGGCCAGGCCAGGGACTTCGCACAGGGACTGGGTGACATATGGCCAACGGGTTCGGCCGAGGCAACGGCGCGGCGGCGGCAGGCGTACGACCGGAGAAGCTCTGGGACGGCGACGGGATAGCGGACCGCTTCTGGAAGTTCTACCGCGAGGAGACCAGCACCCGGGCCATCACCCGCCTCCAGTTCGTGGAGCACGTCGGCTACCTGCTGTTCCTCAAGCTGGACCACGAGCGCGCCCAGCGCGCGGGCCGTTTCGCACAGCCGCCCGTCGCACCCGCCGACGCCTGGCCGAACCTTGCCCTGCTCAGCGGTGACGCCCTGCACGCCACACTGTCCGAGCTCATGGACGACCTCGGTGACCAGAACCTATCCGACCGTCCCGACCGCCAGACCGCGAGCGTCGTCTTCCGCGACGCCCAGCCCTGGGACCTCGACCGCATGGCCGAGCTCAACAAGCTGATCGTCGAGCAGATCGACCCGTACCACTGGCTGTCGGTCCGCCAGGCCGAATTGGGCGGCGCCTTCTCGCGGATGCTGCGCGACTGCCGGGATGACATCGACCGCAAGATCGAGACCGGTCAGACACTCACACCCCTCCCCGTCCTGAACGCCATCACCAGGGTGCTCGGCGTGGGCCCCGAGGACATCGTGATCGACCCGGCGTGCGGCACGGGCACGACACTCATCGCCGCCCACAACGCCATGCTCGCCACCAACCGTCAGCTGCCGCCGACCACCCTCGCGGGCGCCGATCTCGACACGCAGATGTGCCAGCTGGCCGTGCTCAACATCCTGCTGCACACCGGCCGTCCGTTCGCCGACCCCGCCCCCGTCCGGCTCGCGGACACGCTCAGGCGCAAGAGCCCAGTCGTCCGGTCCGTGTCCGGTGTCGTGCCCACCGTGGCCATCTGCAACCCACCGTTCAAGAGCAACGGCGTCCAGCCGGACGCCACCATGCGCGACGACTTCTGGGCCTACGGGGACTTCCCCACCAATTTCCTACAGCACCTGGCGATCACCCTGCCCCAGGGCGCGCGGGCGGCGGTGTTCATCCCGGACGGTGTCCTCTTCGGCGGCGGTGCGGCGGCCACCGTACGTCAGAACCTGCTGAGGAACTGCGATGTGCACACACTGCTCCGGCTTCCGACTGGGCTGTTCCACCGCAAGGGCGTGAAGTCGAACATCCTCTTCTTCACGAAGTCCGCCCCCAAGCCGAACGGCGAGCCCGCCACGAAGGACTTGTGGGTGTACGACGCCCGCACGGGCAACCACCACACCGACACCGGCAACCCGGTCACCGAAGCCGACTTCGCGGATTTCATCGCCTCCTGCCTCCCCGAGGGCGGCTTCCTCGCACGGACCGAGTCGGCGTCGAAACGTTTCCGTCGCTATCCGGTGGCGGACCTCCTCGCACGCCCGAACACGAGCCTCGACCTCAAGGCCCATCTGACCCCGGAACTGGGCGACTTCGGCTCCCCCAAGGAGATCGCCTCCGAGGTGGCGGACCGCCTCGACGAGGCCGCCGCCCACTTCCGCCAGGTCGCGGAGGCGCTGCCGGGATAGACCCTGGCAGCAGGGGCCACTGGTACGAGCCTGGGCCGACGGACCTGCAGAGGCGTGAGCACGCAACGGCAGCGTGCCCAGGTTCCCTGGTTCCTGGGCCTTGAGGCACGCCGCGGTCAGCGGCCCGGTCGCGTCTTGTACAGGCCCAGTCCGGCCGTGGGCAGATCTTCACCGAGGTCGGCGGGCAACGGCACCTCTTCCCCATACTTGCCGTGCACGACGCTCCGGTAATCGCCCTCCTGGGCCGGCCGGACAGCGACCACGTGCCCCTCCGGGGCCGACCTACAGGAGACGCACGACGGCTGCGGCGGCGTACCACGAAGCACACAGGGCAGCCCGGTCCCGGTTCTGCCAGCGACGCCCGCCCGTCACGCCTCCACCTCGGTTAACTTCACCGGCCGGCCCTGAACTCGCTCAACAACTCCCGCCCGGCGAACGCGAACGGGTGGTCGGCGCCCAGGCCGGTCTCACGCCGTGCTCGCTTCCCCCGGATCCTCATCGTCCGTGATCCGGTGCCAGAGCCGCTCGGCGATCTCCACCAGCGTCCCCTCCGCCGCAATCCTCCACTGTTTGGGCCCCTGGACCGCGCTCCACTGCTCTTTCCAGTCGGCCGCGTTCCACATCTGGGAGACCAGTCCCGTCGGGGAGTACCGCTTACCGTCGGCCTCCCAGAGGATGGGGGTCTTCCGGTCGTTCACCCAACTCGCCCGGCGGCGACGGGGATCCTCGTCGAGCCAGGCGCCGATGGCCAGCTCCTCCACGGTACTGGGAGCGTAGATGAGAGGCGTGCCTTCACTGATGGCTTCGTGGTCGACGAGCAGGCGAACCGTCTGGGGCCGCCGCTGCCGCTTCGGCCCTGCATCCGACATGAGGGCCTTTAGATTCATGGGGGAGTCCGGACCGGTGCCTCGTTCGAGTACCCCCAGGACCGCGGAGACCAGGCGGGCGCAGCGTTCCTCGTTGGCGAACGTGCTGGTGACATAACTCTTCTTCGTGAAGAGGGTGTCAACCATGGTGATCAGGCAGAGGAGCACGGCGCTGACCTGTCCGGGCACGTCGGTGAGTACGGCAGCCCACTCGTCGTCCGGCTCGTCGAACCGGTCCTTTCCGATGCGCTGGAACACCAGATGGGCCACCAGCAGACCACCACTGTCGACGACAGCTGCCGGGCGCCCACTGAACTTTGCTCTCAGCTCCGTCAATTGGTCCCGGACCAGCCGGAATACCTGGACCGCACGCCAGATCTGCTGGGCGGTCGGCTGCTGGCCGAACAGGTTGGTGTAGGCGCCCCCGGGTCCCTCCTCCCACAGCGCGTTCGTGGAACCCTTGACCCGCACCGCGAGCGACGATTCCCGGTGCATGCAGGCCAGCGCCGTGGCCGCCTCCGTGACCGAGCAGCCCGACTCGGGGGCCGGGTCCAGTTCGCCCCGCCGGAAGACGTATTCCTTGTCGAGCGAGAGGCGGAAGTCCTTCTGGATCTCGCTCTGGACGGTGTCAATGGCGATGTAGTCGCGAAGCTCCATGTGGTTCTGCGTATTGGTGGCCTTGGTGATGGAACGTCCAAAGCCCTCCGGCGCTCCGTCCAGGGAGATGATCCTTACGAGGACGTACGCCTCCGCGACGACCTCGGGATCCCGCTCGTAGGCCCGGAAGGCGGAGGACACCGTCTGAGCTCCGTTGACCACACTGGCGTTGTACAGGGTAAGGGTGGTGGGCTGGCCCACCGCTCTCTTGGCGTGGTATTCCTGCTCGATCCTGTCGCACTGCACCGTGATGCCGTTGTGCCGGTAGAGAAAGCCCTCCGGGTCCGCCAGCATCGACTCCACCATGGTCTGGTTGACCCCGGTGAGCCCAAGTGTCTTGCGCACGTTACGGTCGTAGAGACGCTCGCCGTGCCCTTTCTCATGGTCCCCGTCATCGCTCTGGCCGCCGTACCAGCGCGCCAGTTGATCGGCACTGACCTCACCGATCACCGCCTTGTACGGGTTCTCACGGCTGTACCACTCCCGGTCCATGGTCGCCCTGATAGTGATCGGCTGCGGTTCCAGGTCCTCCCGGATCGCCCGGTGGAAGTCACTCTGGTCCAGGACCCGGTACTCCACGCTCCGGCCCCGTCCGCCGAACTCGTTGGCCGCCTCGTCCAGGATGTTGCGGGTCTCAACCGAAAGACGTCCGTCGCCCATGAGTGCGACGACCAGGTTCACCTTGCACGTGGGCAGCCGCAGGACACCGTGCACACGGTCCGCGAGCAGTTGTAGCCTCTCGTTGAAGTGGTCGAGGTCACGGTTGTCAAGCTTCTTCAGTCCGTGTACCAGCTTGAGTGCCGCCTCCGTGTCGAAGCCGGCCGTCCCCTTGTCCTTCCACTTGGCCTGGATCAGCCAGAGTTCGGTCCCCGAGGCGGAGAACGCGACGCAGTCGATCCCGAAGTCGTCCCTGCCGTCGATCACCCACGCCGCCGCCTCGTCCGAGGTGCAGTCGGCGAGGATGCGGGCGGCCTTCGCGGACACCGCCCTCGACAACAGGGCCGTCTCGCGTTCCCCAGGGTCCTTCTTCTCGAAGTCCTCCATGGGGATCCGGTCCTGGAACTCCCGCAGCAGCGCCCTCCTGATGTGCTGCACCTCGAGGGGCATCACCTGCGTACCCTTAGCCATTTACGCTCCCCACCACCGCTCTCAACGTCCATGTTGAGGGTATCGAAGCGGCAGCGGAACGTGTCAGCCTCGCGTTGGCACCTGGGGCGCTCCTCAGCACAACCCTTCTTGAGCTGTCGCCCCACACCATCACACGCCGTGACGGGCACGCTATTGCGGAGACACGGCGGGCTAAGACCGTGTCCTATGTGGTGAGGCGGGCGAGTCGTTTGTAGCAGCAGAGGGCGGCGGCGAGGCCGAGGAAGGCCAGGTAGTTGCGGGGATGTCGCTCGTAGCGGTGGTTGAGGCGGCGATAGCCGGTCAGCCAGGACATGGTGCGTTCGATGACCCATCGTCGGCGGCCGAGGCGTTCGCTGGAGTCGATGCCCTTGCGGGCGATGCGAACGCCGATGCGTTTGCCGCGTACCCAACGCCGCAGTTCAGGGACGTCGTACGCCTTGTCTGCGTGCAGGCGCCGGGGCTTGAGATGGCGGCCGCGGTGAGGGTCGT
>NZ_AUFD01000028.1:0-55268 GCF_000426325.1 Streptomyces sp. CNS606 | reverse complement strand
TGTTGGTGGCATCCGGGGTTGCGGCTGGTTCTCCCGGTTCTTGTGTGTTTCATAGTGTTTCGGTGGTTATAGCGTGAGGGAAACGCCCGGTTACTTTCCGAACCCGGAAGCTAAGCCTCATTGCGCCGATGGTACTGCGAGGGGGACCTCGTGGGAGAGTAGGACGCCGCCGAACAATCATTGACGGGAGCCCCGTCGGCCTTCGGGCCGGCGGGGCTTTCGCCGTTTCCAGACCCGGTGTTCAGTCTCGGGCCCGGGGCGGCGGGTGCCGGAACCGGTTCCGACGCCCGCACGCGCAAGCGCCTACAGACGTCCCGCGGCCTTCAACGTGAGATAGGCGTCGACCAGGTGCGGCGCGAGAACGCCTGGCGTCGCGTCGACGACCGTCACTCCGTGGCGGCGCAGGAGATCGGCCGCGCTGCGGCGTTCCCCCTGGGCGCGCGTCGCCGCTCCCGCCTCGTACACCGCGTCCACCGAACCCCGGTTGCGTGTCATCTCCTCCAGCCGCGGGTCGGCCACCGCCGCCGCCAGTACCGTGTGCCTCTGCGTCAGCAGCGGCAGAACCGGCATCAGGCCCTCCTCCACGGCGGCCGTCTCCAAGCCGGTCAGGAGCACGATCAGCGAGCGCCGGCGCGCCATGTGCAGCGCGGTGGACGCCAGCCCTCGGGCGTCGGCCTCCACCAACTCCGCTTCCAGCGGGGCCATCGCCGAGACGAAGGAAGGCAGTACGTCCTGTGCTGACTTCCCGCGAACGGTGGCCCGGACGCGACGGTCGTAAGCCAGCAGATCCACGCGGTCACCCGCCCGGGAGGCCACGGCGGCCAGCAGCAGTGCGGCGTCCATCGCCGTGTCCAGCCGTGGCGCGTCGCCCACGCGGCCCGCTGCCGTACGACCGGTGTCGAGGACGACGAGGACGTGACGGTCCCGCTCCGGGCGCCAGGTACGGACGGCGACGTCGGACTGCCGTGCCGTCGCACGCCAGTCGATCGACCGGGTGTCGTCGCCCGGGACGTACTCGCGGAGGCTGTCGAACTCGGTGCCCTCGCCCCGGGTGAGGATGCTGGTGCGTCCGTCCAGTTCGCGGAGCCGCGCAAGCTTGGCCGGGAGCTGTCTGCGGCTCTCGAACGGGGGCAGCACGCGGATCGTCCAGGGAACGGCGTGGCCGCCTTGCCGTGCGGCGAGCCCCAGAGGGCCGAGGGACCTGACCGTCACCCGAGCAGAACGCAGGTCGCCGCGCCGGCGTGGCCGGAGGCGGGTGGTGAGAAGCGTGCGTTCGCCCGCCGGAACGTCGAGCCGGTAGCGGGAGGAGAGCCCTGCCTCCGGGCTCTCGGCTCCGCCGCTGGGAGGCCAGGCGTCGCGGAGCACGCCGCGCAGCAGCCGGGAGGAGGTGTTGGTGACCAGCAGGGTCACCGCCGCACTCTCACCGAGTCGAACTGATGTGTCACCAGAACGGGTGAAATGGAGCGTTCGTACTGGCGCGGCGCGGAGGAGGTCGTAGACGATGGCGAGGAGCAGGGGGAGTTCCACGGCCAGGACGCCGGCCCAGCCGGGGAGCACCAGTCCGACGAGTAGCGCGCCCAGAGCTGCGACCAGAGCGGCGCGTCCGGTGAGAGCCATGGCCGGGTCCTCAGCGGGGTACCGGCACGTGGGCCAGGACGGAGTGGATGACGCTGTCCGGGCTGACGCCTTCCATCTCCGCTTCCGGGCGCAGCTGGATCCGGTGGCGGAGGGTGGGAAGGGCCAGAGCCTTCACATCGTCAGGGATGACGTAGTCGCGGCCGGTCAGCCAGGCCCAGGCGCGCGCGGTGGCGAGCAGCGCGGTGGCGCCTCGGGGAGAGACGCCGAGGGAGAGAGAGGGGGATTCGCGGGTGGCACGGCAGACGTCGACGACGTAACCGGTGATCTCCGCCGAAACGGACGTCCCGGCGACGGCCCTGCGTGCCGCGTCCAGCGCCTCCCGGCCGGCGACGGGACGCAGGCCGGCGGCGGACAGGTCGCGGGGATCGAAGCCCTCGGCGTGCCGGGTGAGGACGCCGATCTCGTCCTCCCTGGAGGGCAGCGGCACGTTGAGCTTCAACAGGAAGCGGTCGAGCTGAGCCTCGGGAAGGGGGTAGGTGCCCTCGTATTCGACCGGGTTCTGGGTGGCGGCGACGAGGAACGGATCGGGCAGCGGCCGAGGTGTCCCGTCGACGGAGACCTGCCGTTCCTCCATGGCTTCCAGGAGCGACGCCTGCGTCTTGGGCGGAGTCCGGTTGATCTCGTCGGCGAGGAGAAGGTGGGTGAAAACAGGTCCGGCCTGGAAGGAGAACTCCGCGGCCCGGGCGTCGTACACCAGGGATCCGGTGACGTCGCTCGGCATCAGGTCGGGCGTGAACTGTACGCGCTTGGTGTCGAGTTCGAGCGTGGCGGCGAGGGCGCGCACGAGCAGCGTCTTCGCGACGCCGGGGACGCCCTCGAGCAGGACGTGGCCTCGGCACAGCAGGGCGATGACGAGGCCGGTGACGGCGGCGTCCTGTCCGACGACGGCCTTGGAGATCTCGGTGCGCAGCGCCTCGAGTGCGCTGCGGGCGCTGTCTGCGGAGGGGACGCTCACGAGGTGCGGTCCTTGTCTGTCGGTGGTGCGGTGACGGGCGACGGAGGTGGTGCGGTCGGTCGGTGGGCGACCTGGCCTTCGAGGGCGTCGAGCTGGTCCGCCAGCAGGACCAGCGCCCGGTCATCGGCCGGGGCGGGACCGAAGAGCAGCGCATGCAGGTCCCCGCTGTGGTGCCGGTCCAGGGCCGGCAGGAGTCGCTCGGGCGCGTCCGCTTGCGTGGTGCTCACACCCACGAGGGGTGCCAGTCGTCGACGGCTCGCTTCGCGCAGGGCATCGGCGGCGCGGTCGCGGGCCTGCGTCTGACGGTAGAGGCGTGCACGGCCCTCGGTGGTCTCGGAAGCCCGGACGACGACCGGGAGGCGTTCGGGCACCAGCGGCCCGAGGCGACGTGCCCGCCAGAAGGCTGCCAGCACGGCGGCGAAGGCGAGTTGGAGGACACCCCAGCGCCAGCCGCCGGGAAGGAGGTCGAAGAAGCCGTCCGCGCCGTCGCGGTCGGCGGCGGAGTCGGACAGCGAAGGGAGGTACCAGACGAGCTGCGGTCGTGAGCCGAGTAGTTGGAGGGCGAGCGAGGCGTTGCCGTGGTCGTCCAGCCGGTCGTTGTGCAGCGGGTGGGGCGTGCCGAGGAGGACCGTGTCCCCGTCGCCCCCCTCCGAGGCGGTGACCACCAGGGTCGGCCGCGCGTCCCGGGGGTAGCAGGCGTGGGCGGTCTCGTCGGCGGTGCGGTAACGGACTCCGCCGAGGTCGGCGTCGCCCGCGCGTCGGGCCGCGGGCAGGTCGCAGCGGGGCGGGGTCGCCTCGGCGGCTGCGCTGGTCTTCGTCGCCTCGACGCCTGGCGTGAGGACGGACGTGGCGCGCGGGCCCGCACCGACCACGACGGTACGGCCGCCGGTGGCGGCCACCGCGCGCAGCGACGTCAGTTGCTCGCGGCTCAGGACGTCCGGTCGGGTGATCAGCACGGTGGTGTCCGGTCCGGCGGCGGCCGCGGCCTCGGCGCCGGTGGTCACGACGGTGGTGGTGACGCCACGCTCGGCGAGCAGTTCGGCGACTGCCAGGCTTCCGTACGTGCTTGGGGAGCGCGGGTCCAGCGCGCCGTGGTGTTCTCCGGAGCGCAGCGCGGCGAGCGTCACGCCGGCCACGGCGAGGATCGCGGCGGCGACCAGCAGGCCGCGCAGGCGTGCCCAGACGTGCCCGGCGGTGGGGGAGACGGAGGTCGTCGGACGGCTCACCGGCCGCTCCCGGTGCCGGCGCCGCTCCCGCTCCCGGCGCCGGTGAGTGTGGGGGTGGTCCGGCGGAGGGTCTCGTCCAGGTCGCGGATGCGGCGGTAGGTGTCCTGCCGCGCCGCCCGCCCTGCGTAGGTGTCCTCGTCGAACGCGACGGCGGCGTCGCGCAGCGCGCCTGCCTGGGCGGGCAGCAGGCGGCCGGCCTCGTGCGCGGCCTCGTCGGCGGTGCGTCCGGGACGGGGGTCGAGCAGCGCCCGCTCCTCCAGGGAGCGCACGAGGGCCCGCATGGCCTCGCGTACGGCCTCGCTCCACCGCCCGGCGGCGGCGTGGGCGTCGGCGACGGCGCGGTGCTCGTCGGCGGTGCGGGGGCGGTCCTCGAAGAGAGCGGGGCGCGCCGGGCCGGTCGTCCGGTGCGGGTTGCCCAGGCGTGACCACAGGGCGGCGACCAGCAGCACCAGGGCGCCCACCAGGACCGTGACACCGACGGCTCCGCCGGGCACGACGTCCACGGCGGAGCCGAGCAGCTCGCCCAGCTTCTCCCAGACCCAGTCGACGGCCTGCTCGAGGAGGCTCGGGTCGTCGCGGTGGTAGACGGGCTCGGAGAGTTCGCGTTCCGCGTCGCGCCGGGCGGGTTCGCGCGGCGTGGTGACCGGCGGGGCGTCCTCGCCGAGGACGCGGGCCACGGCGGAACCCCCCGGCACCGTGTGTCAGCTCCCCGCGGGACCGGGCGGCGGGGAACCGCTCGCGTCGACGCCCGCGGCGCGGGCGAGCTCCAGGTCGAGGGCCTCCCGGCGGATGCGCTGGTCCATGTAGAGCAGGGCCGTGATGCCTGCGCTGAGGGGCAGCGTCACGGTCATGGCCAGTACGCCGCCGATGCCGACGATGATCAGGTACGTCCAGGAGAACGTCAGCGAGCCGCTGAGGACGTCGCGGAGACCGTCCCCCTCGATGACGGAGGCGAGCACCGAGGACGGGATCTGCACGACGAGACTGACGATCTGCACCAGGAGCCAGGCCAGGACCTGGATGCCGAAGATGCGCCACCAGCTGTTCCGGACGAGCTTGGCGGAGCGGCGGAGTGCGGTGGTGACGCTCTGCCGCTCCAGCATGAGCGCCGGTGCGGCCAGGCAGTACCGGATCCACAGCCAGATCCCGCAGACGGCGCCGCCGATCATGCCCAGGAGGAGGAGGCCGCTTCCGGCGACGGTGGCGCCGGCGGCCAGCAGGACGATCCCCGGCAGCGTTCCGGCGAGGACCGAGCCCGTCACGATCAGCATGACCAGCACGGTGAGGCCGAGCATGCGGCCGAGCTGGGGCCGCGATGCGCGCCAGGCCTCCGACATGCTTACCGTGCGGCCGAGGACGGCGCGGCTGACGACGATGGTGAGCATCGCGGTGGCGATGACCGTGCCGACGAGGGTGGCGAGGAGGGTGATGCCCGCGCTGCTGAACGAGGCGCTCATCGCGTCGAGCAGTTCGTCCGTGCTGGGCTGCGGGTTGTTCTCGAGGGCCTCCAGCCCGTCGTTGCCGCGCAGCCATATGCCGTTGGCGACGGTGGACGCGAGCTGCACCAGCACGGCGACGCCGAGGGCGACCCCCAGGGCGGTGCGCCAGTGGGCGCGGGCGGTGGACACGGCGCCGTCGAGGATCTCCCCGACGCCGAGCGGCCGCAGCGGGATGACGCCGGGCTTGGCGGCGGGCGGGCGCCCCCACTGGTTCCAGGCTCCCCACCCCGGCGGCTGCCCGGGCGCCGGGTGCCCCGGCCCGCCCGGGGGTGGCGGGGCGGCGCCCCATCCGCCGCCCGCGGACGCCGGCGGCTGCTCGGCCGACCACTTCCCCGGCTGTACGTTCCCCGGCACGCGCCCAGGCTGCGCGTCGGGACCGTCCGGCTGCTCGCCGGGCCGTTCCTGCCGCCCCGCGCCCGGCGGTTCGGGCGGCGGGGTCCGGGAGGCGTCGTCGGCCGGACTCCCCTCGGCGCCCTTCGCGGGCTCGGACGGGGAGGATCCGGGCGAGGCCCAGCCCGGAGAATCGTTCATTTCTGCCACTCCTTCGCCTGGTTCGCTGCCATCGTGCCACGACCGGTGGCGGCCGGGCGTTTCTTTTGGATCACGCCCTAGAGGTGGGGCCTCTGCGGGTCGTGCGCCTTCTGCGCCGCGCCGGTGCGGGGCAGACTGGGCGGATGACAGATCACAGTGTTCCGGTACTCCGGTGGGCGGACGCACCCGAGGGCCCCGCGGTGCTGCTCCTGGACCAGACGCGGCTGCCTGCCGAGGAGGCGGAGCTGCGGTGCGGCGACGTGCCGTCCCTGGTCTCCGCGATCCGGTCCCTCGCGGTGCGGGGCGCGCCCCTGCTGGGCATAGCGGGCGCATACGGGGTGGCGCTGGCCGCCGCGCGCGGCGAGGACGTGCGGAAGGCGGCGGGCGTGCTCGCCGGCGCCCGGCCGACCGCGGTGAACCTGGGGTACGGCGCGCGCCGGGTCGAGGGTGCCCATGGCCGGGCGGTCGCGGAGGGCGCCGGGCCGGAGGCGGCCGCGGCGGTGGCGCTGGCCGAGGCCCGTGCCCTGCACGCGGAGGACGCCGAGGCGAGCGACCGGATGGCCGAGCACGGACGGGACCTGCTGCTCAACACGCTGCTCGGCGACCGCCGGGGCGCGCGCGACCTGAGGCTGCTGACGCACTGCAACACCGGCATCCTCGTCTCGGGCGGCGGTGGCACGGCGTTCGCGGTGGCCCGGGCGGTGCACCGGGCGGAGCGGCTGGAACGCCTGTGGGTGGACGAGACGCGGCCGCTGCTGCAGGGGGCGCGGCTGACGGCGTACGAGGCGGAGCGGGACGGCCTGCCGTACAGCGTGCTGGTGGACGGTGCCGCGGGGTCGCTGTTCGCGGCGGGCCGGGTGGACGCGGTGCTGATCGGCGCGGACCGGATCGCGGCGGACGGCTCGACGGCGAACAAGGTGGGGAGTTTCCCCCTGGCGGTGCTCGCCCGGCACCACGGGGTGCCGTTCCTGGTCGTGGCCCCGGTGACGACCATCGACCCCGAGACGCCGGACGGCGCGGCCATCGAGATCGAGCAGCGGTCGGCGGAGGAGGTGACCGCGAACGCGCCGAAGGGCGCCGAGGCCTACAACCCGGCGTTCGACGTGACGCCCGCCGAGCTGGTCACGGCCATCGTGACGGAACGTGGTGTGGTCTCCCCGGTCGGTCGTGAGGGGATCGCGGCGGTGTGTTCCGCACCACCGACGGGAGCGTCACGATCGCGCAATGGGATGATGAACTCATGAAGGGACGCGTCCTCGTCGTCGACGACGACACCGCACTGGCAGAGATGCTCGGCATCGTGCTGCGCGGCGAAGGCTTTGAACCGTCGTTCGTGTCGGACGGCGACAAGGCGATCGCCGCTTTCCGCGAGACGAAACCGGACCTGGTGCTGCTCGATCTGATGCTGCCAGGCCGGGACGGTATCGAGGTGTGCCGCCTGATCCGTGCCGAGTCCGGGGTACCGGTGGTCATGCTGACCGCGAAGAGCGACACCGTCGACGTGGTGGTCGGTCTGGAGTCCGGTGCCGACGACTACATCGTCAAGCCGTTCAAGCCGAAGGAACTGGTGGCCCGCATCCGGGCGCGGCTGCGCCGTTCGGAGGAGCCCGCCCCGGAGCAGCTCGCCATAGGCGACCTGGTGATCGACGTCGCCGGTCACTCGGTGAAGCGCGACGGGCAGTCCATCGCGCTGACCCCGCTGGAGTTCGACCTGCTGGTGGCACTGGCCCGGAAGCCGTGGCAGGTGTTCACCCGCGAGGTGCTGCTGGAGCAGGTGTGGGGCTACCGGCACGCCGCCGACACCCGACTGGTGAACGTGCACGTGCAGCGGCTGCGGTCGAAGGTCGAGAAGGACCCGGAGCGGCCGGAGATCGTGGTCACCGTCCGCGGCGTCGGGTACAAGGCCGGACCGGGCTGACGAGCCCGCACAGGTGACGGAGATGCCCGAGAGGCCGGACGGGTCCCGCATGGCGCGGCTGTGGCGTGCGGGCGGTGCGCTGTTCTCCGAGGGCCTGCTGCCCGAGGGGGCGACGGGGACCCGCTCCCATCCGGTGTTCCGGATGGCGGTCCGGCTGATTCGCCGTCCGCTGCTGCCTGCCGTGCGCCTGTGGCGACGGAACATCCAGCTCCGGGTGGTCGCGGCGACGCTGATGATGTCGCTGTGCGTGGTGGTGCTGCTGGGGATCGTGGTGACCGGCCAGGTCCGGAACGGGTTGCGGGAGGCGAAGGAGCAGGCGGCGCAGAGCCAGGCCGCCGGCGGCTTCGCCTTCGCCCAGCAGGTGGCCGACGCCTCCAGCGGGCGCGGTTTCAGCGACGGCGGCTCCGACCCGGCGGACGGTCCCGTGGACCAGTCCGCCGGTCCCTGGCTGAACAGCCTGGCCGAGCAGCTCTCCAGCGGCGGGCAGGGCGTCTTCTCCGTGGTCGTGCTCAATTCCGACCCCGACGACTCGCCGCCCTCCCTGGACCAGGGGACTCGTCCGCTCGGCCCGCGCGCCTCGGACGACGTGGACCCGGTCCGCACCATCCCGGCCGAGTTGCGGAGCACGCTCGACAAGAAGGACGGCACCTTCCAGCAGTTCGCCCTGGTGCACCGTCCCGGCGGCGCCACCGAGCCCGGTCTGATCATCGGCAAGCGGGTCAGTGACCTGAACGGCAATCCGTACCAGCTCTACTACGTCTTCCCGTTCGCCCAGGAACAGGAGACGCTCAACCTGGTCAAGGGCACGCTGATCACCGCCGGGGTGTTCGTGGTCGCGCTGCTCGGCGCCATCGCCTGGCTGGTCGTACGCCAGGTGGTCACCCCGGTCCGGATGGCCGCGGGCATCTCCGAACGACTGGCGGCCGGGCGGCTGCGGGAGCGGATGAAGGTCGCCGGCGAGGACGACATCGCTCGTCTGGGTGAGTCGTTCAACAAGATGGCCCAGAACCTCTACCGCAAGATCCACCAGCTCGAGGAGCTGTCCCGGATGCAGCGGCGGTTCGTCTCCGACGTGTCGCACGAACTGCGGACGCCGCTGACGACCGTGCGGATGGCCGCGGACGTGATCCACGCCGCGAAGGACGACTTCGACCCGGTCACGGCCCGTTCGGCGGAGCTGCTCCTCGGCCAGCTCGACCGGTTCGAGTCGCTGCTGGGCGAACTGCTGGAGATCTCCCGCTTCGACGCGGGCGCCGCGGCGCTGGAAGCCGGTCCCGTCGACCTGCGGGACGTGGTGCACCGCGTGGTGGACGGCTGCGCGCCGCTCGCCGAACGCACCGGCAGCCCGGTGCGCGTGCTGGGGGACGAGCAGCCGGTGATGGTCGAGGCCGACGGCCGCAGGGTGGAGCGGGTGCTGCGCAATCTGCTGGACAACGCGATAGAGCACGGCGAGGGACGCGACGTGGTGATACGTCTGGCCGCCGGCGGCGGTGCCGCCGCGGTCGCGGTGCGGGACTACGGCATCGGCCTCAAGCCGAGCGAGGTCAACCGGGTGTTCAGCCGCTTCTGGCGCGCCGATCCCGCCCGTGCCCGCACCACCGGCGGTACCGGGCTGGGACTGGCGATCGCCCTGGAGGACGCGCGGCTGCACGGTGGCTGGCTCCAGGCCTGGGGCGAGCCCGGGGGCGGTTCGCAGTTCCGGCTCACGCTGCCGCGCACCGCGGGCGATCCGCTGAGCGGCTCGCCGATACCGTTGGAGCCCGCCGACTCGCGCCGCCGCCGGGGCGCCGAAGGCGTGCTGCCGCCCCGCAACCGGGTGTCCGCGAACGGGCAGGGCGGCCGTGGAGAGGAGACGGAGGATGAGGGCTGACCGACGGCGCCGCGGAGGCGTCGGTGCGCTGCTGTCCCTCGCCCTTCTCCTGTCCGGGTGTGCGTCCATGCCCGCCGACGGCCAGGTCACCCCGGTCGAGCCCTCCCAGCGGGCCGAGCAGGAGTCGCGGGTCCGCGTGTACGGCCTCAGCCCGCAGAAGGGCGGGGAGCCGCAGGACATCGTGCGCGGGTTCCTGGAGGCCACCACCAGCGACGAGCCCGGCTTCAGCACGGCTCGTGAGTACCTCACCGAGGACGCCGCGAAGGCGTGGGATCCGTTCGCCGGGACCACGGTGCTCGAGCGCGGACCGGTCACCGAGGGCGGCGTCCCCGACGGGGCGAGGAAGAACGGCTCCACGGTGATGGTCACCGGGGAGCGGGCCGCGCGGCTCGACACCCGGCACGCCTACCGGCCCGACAGCGGCCGGCTCACCGACGCCTTCCACCTGACCGAGGTCGAGGGCGAGGGCTGGCGCATCGACCGGCTCCCCGACGGTCTCGTCCTCGGATCGTCCGACTTCGAGCGCATCTACCGCTCCGTGGACATCTACTACTTCGCGCGGCTCGGACCCGGAGCCCCTTCCGTGAACCGGGGACAGGACGTGCTGGTGGCCCAGCCGGTGTACGTCCGGTCGCGCATCGAACCCGTCGCCGACACGGTGCGCGCCCTGCTCGAAGGCCCCACCGACTGGCTCGACCCGGTCGTTCGCACCGCCTTTCCCGACGACACGCTGCTGGCCCGCAGAAACAGCGTGACCGTGCAGGATTCGGGTGCGGTGACCGTGCGGCTCAACCGGGCGGGGGCGAAGGCCGGCGGCGCCCGGTGCGAACGGATGGCCGCACAGGTGTTCCACAGCGTGCAGTCGCAGGCGTCGTCGAAGGTGACCAGCGTCGCGCTCCGGGGAGCGGGCGGCGAGATCTGCGCACTCGACGGGGGCGAAGCGCGGGCCTACGCGCCCGGCCGGCTGGACGGGACGATTTCGCCGTACATGGTGGATGCGGAACACCGGGTCGCCACCATCGACGGGGCGTCGAACCGGCCGCGGGTCGTCACCGGCCTGCTGGGCAGCGGCCGCGTGGAGTTCCGGGCGGTCGGCGTGAGCCGCGACGAGCGCATCGGCGCGGCCGTCACCCGGGACGGGCGGGCCCTGTACGTGGCGCCCTCACTGCAGTCCCCGGCCAAGGGGGAGCCCGCGCAGCCGGTGCTCGTCAGCCGGGCGGTGCAGGAGGAGAACCGGCTCAGCGCGCCGAGCTGGGACGGGCTGGGCGACCTGTGGGTCGCGGACCGCGATCCGCGCGACCCGCGGCTGCTCCGGCTCCCCGGCGGTCAGGGCGAGGCCGAGGCCGTCTCGGTGCCGGGCCTCGCCAGGAACGAGCGCATCGAGTCGTTGCGGATCTCCTCCGACGGGGTGCGGATCGCGCTGCGGATCAGGAACCCCGACGGCACCAGTTCGCTGCAACTCGGCCGCGTGGAGCGGGAGGGGACGCGGGAGGACCCGTCGGTCACCGTCGCCGCCCTCCAGCGGGTCGCCCCGCAACTCGAGGACGTCGTCGCGATGTCGTGGTCCGGTCCGAGCGAACTCGTCGTGGTGGGGCGGGAGTCGCGCAGCGTGCAGCAGTTGCAGTACGTCGGCACGGACGGGTCCACGGCGCACCAGCCGCCGCTGCCCGGCATCAACGACGTGGAGAGCGTCGCGGCCTCGGAGAGCGAGAACATGCCGCTCTTCGCCGAGTCCCAGTACGGCATCGTCCGGCTGACGCCACCGGACGGCGACTGGGAGACCGTCTCGGAGGACGGCAGCGCACCCGTCTATCCCGGCTGACCGAGTCGACGCGGAGTCGCCCGGTGACGCGGTGTCGCCGCAGCTCGGAGCGTGTGCCGACGGAGTTCTCCACAGGACTGGTGGGGGTGTCCGGCCGCTGGGAGACTGGGTTCATGCAGGCCCTGTGGCAGGAGCTGACCGACCTGGTGTTGCCAGGGGGTTGTGCCGGGTGCGGGGTCGCTCGGGCCTCCCGGCGCCTGTGCGCCCGCTGCCGCGCGCTGCTCGGGCGCGCCGTTCCGCGTCCGGTGCGTCCGTTGCCCGCCCCCGACGGACTCCCCTCCGTCCACGCGGCGCTGCCGTATGCCGACGAGGCCCGGGCCATCTTGCTCGCGCACAAGGAGCGGGGCGCGCTGCCGCTGGCCGAGCCCCTCGGCCGTGCCCTGGCGGGCGCCGTACGGGCCGCCGTGGCCGGGAGCGGTGCGTGCCGTCCGGTGCTGCTGGTGCCGGTGCCCTCGGCGCGCCGCTCCGTCGCCGCACGCGGCCACGACCCGGTGCGACGGGTCGCGTCCGCCGCCGCGGCCGCCCTGCGGCGCGCGGGGGAGCCGGCCCGCGTCGTGCCGGTGCTGCGGCAGCGGCGGAAGGTCGCCGACCAGGCGGGACTGACGGCCGCGCGTCGCGCGGAGAACCTGTCCGGGGCGCTGGAGACGGCGCCCGGTGCGGCGCGGTTGATGTCGCCGCGGGCGCGGTCCCGACCCGGTGCGGCGCGGCCGCTCGTGGTGCTGGTGGACGACCTGATCACCACGGGTGCCTCGCTCGCCGAGGCGTCACGGGTGGTCACGGAGCGGACCGGAGCCCTTCCGGTCGCCGCCGTGGTCGCCGCCGGCGGACGGAACCACCCCTCGCGGTCCGTCGTTGCCGGTGGGACAGGTGATATTCGCCCGATCGGAGGTACGTGTCAGTAAGGGGTGCCGGGCGTCCGCCACCGGAGGTACGTTCGGAGAGGGATGACGATCTTCCGAGTGGGGGAGGAGGAGGTGAAGTCGCAACCCGACCTTGTGCCGGAGCGTGACCGGCAGTGGCCGTGAACCTCCGGCGTCAGTGCACAAAGGGCGCGCCGCGCTCAGCGCGAAGCAGCGTCCGGGAACGGAGTTCTGCGTGGACATCGTCGTCAAGGGCCGGAAGACTGAGGTGCCGGACCGGTTCCGCAAGCACGTGGCCGAGAAGCTGGAGAAGATCCAGAAGCTCGACGGCAAGGTGATCAACCTGGATGTCGAGGTCTCGAAGGAGCACAACCCCCGGCAGGCCAACCGTTCCGACAGGGTGGAGATCACCCTGCGCACCCGCGGCCCGGTCATTCGCGCCGAGGCTTCGGCCTCTGATCCGTATGCGGCGCTCGACCTTGCCACCGGAAAGCTCGAGGCACGCCTGCGCAAGCAACACGACAAGCGCCGGGTGCACCGCGGCGGCCACCGCGCCCCGATCAGCGTGGCCGCGGCGACGGCGCACCTGGCTGCGGAACTCAACGGGGAGATGGATGCCGCGTCCGCGGCGGCACGTACCTCGGAAGACGACGGGAACTCGAACACCACGCGGGTCGGCCCGCTCGAGGTCCAGGGTGAAGGCCCCCTGGTCGTACGGGAGAAGACCCACGCCGCCGCACCCATGACGCTCGACCAGGCGCTCTACGAAATGGAGCTGGTGGGCCACGACTTCTACCTGTTCGTCGACTCGGAGACCAAGAACCCCAGCGTCGTCTACCGGCGCCACGGCTACGACTACGGCGTGATCCACCTGGAACAGGATCCGTTCGCCGAGGAGGCTCCGCTCGGAGCGGGCGGCGCCCTCGGAGGCTGACCGACGCCGCGCCCCCGGCCGGGTCACGGGAGACCGGCCGGGGGCGCCCCACGTCGGTGCCGGGCGGACGCGGGCCCTGCGGCATGGGAGGATGGCCGGACCGTCAACCGGCGTGTTCTCCAAACGGCGTTGGGGCGGCCGAGCCCGTTGGGGGAGGAATCGATGGCGGACAGCTTCGGGCCCGCGATGTCCGTGCCGGGCGCACGGCAACCCGCGGGAGCGCCCGACGCGGAAGAGGCTGCGGGCTCGCACGACCCCTCGCGCAAGGAACCGATCCGGGTCCTCGTCGTGGACGACCACGCGCTGTTCCGGCGCGGTCTGGAGATCGTCCTCGCGCAGGAGGAGGACATCCAGGTGGTCGGCGAGGCCGGTGACGGCGCCGAAGCCGTGGAGGTGGCCGCCGACCTGCTGCCCGACATCGTGCTGATGGACGTGCGGATGCCCAAGCGCAGCGGCATCGAGGCGTGTACGGCGCTCAAGGAGGTGGCTCCCAGCGCCAAGATCATCATGCTGACGATCAGCGACGAGGAGGCCGACCTCTACGACGCGATCAAGGCCGGCGCGACGGGCTACCTGCTCAAGGAGATCTCCACCGACGAGGTCTCCACCGCCATCCGTGCCGTCGCGGACGGGCAGTCCCAGATCAGCCCTTCCATGGCGGCGAAGCTGCTCACCGAGTTCAAGTCGATGATCCAGCGCACGGACGAGAGCAAGCTCGTACCGGCACCCCGGTTGACCGACCGCGAGCTGGAGGTCCTCAAGCTCGTCGCCACCGGCAAGAACAACCGCGACATCGCCAAGGAACTCTTCATCAGCGAGAACACGGTGAAGAACCACGTCCGGAACATCCTGGAGAAGCTTCAGCTGCACTCCCGGATGGAGGCCGTGGTCTACGCGATGCGGGAGAAGATCCTCGAGATCCGCTGAGGGCGCCCAGGCCGGCTGCCCGCGCCCGCCGCCCAGCGGCGGGTCCGGACGTCAGAAGACCTCCCCCGTCAGGAGACCTCCCGCAGCGCCGCCTCCAACGGCCCGCGCAACTCCTCCGGTGCGCACCGCTCCACCCGCACCGCGTCGCAGCCCACCCACTCCGCGGCCTCCCGCAGCGCCTTCGCCATCGGCTCCACCGCGCTCCGCCCGCGCAGCGACAGCTGCCGTGCGACCAGCGTCGTCCCCTCCCGTGCCGGATCGACCCGGCCCCGCAGCTTCCCGCCCGCCAGCAGCGGCATCGCGAAGTAGCCGTGCAGCCGCTTGGGCCGCGGCACGTACGCCTCCAGGCGGTGGGTGAAGTCGAACATGCGCAGCGTCCGCGGGCGGTCCCAGACGAGCGAGTCGAAGGGGGAGAGCAGCGTGGTGCGGTGCCGACCGCGCGGCGGGGAGGCGAGGGCGAGCGGGTCGGCCCAGGCGGGCTTCTGCCAGCCCTGCACCTCCACGGGCACCAGTCCGGTGTCCGGCAGTACGGACGCCACCTGATCACCCGTGAGGCGGTGGTAGTCGGCCAGGTCGGCCCGGGTGGCGACGCCCATGGCCGACCCGGCCTGCGCCACCAGGCGGCGTACGCACTCGGCGTCGTCCAGGTCGTCGTGCAGCAGGGCGTCGGGGACCGCGCGCTCGGCCAGGTCGTAGACCCGCTTCCAGCCGCGCCGCTCGGTGCAGACCACCTCGCCGGTGTCCAGCATCCACTCCACGGCGATCTTGGTCTGCGACCAGTCGAACCACTCGCCGCCGTTCTTGCCGCCGCCCAGCTCCGTGGTGGTCAGCGGCCCGTCGGTCTTGAGCCGGTCGCGGACCGCGGCACAGGACGACTCCTTGTCCTCCAGGTGGTGCCAGCGGTGTCCCTTGGCGCGCCGGGCACGCCGACGGAAGGCGAAGTGCGGCCATTCCTCGATCGGCAGGATGCAGGCCGCGTGCGACCAGTACTCGAACGAGTGACCTCCGGTCCAGTACGCGTCCTCGACGCGCTGCCGTCCGACGGCGCCGAGGCGTGCGTACGGCACCAGCTCGTGCGAACGGGCCAGCACGGAGATGGTGTCGAGCTGCACCGCCCCGAGTCTGCCGAGCACCCCGCGCACGCCGCCGCGCCGGTCCGGCGCACCCAGCAGGCCCTGGGCGCGCAGCGCGACGCGTCGTGCCTCGTCCGCGGTCAGCGAGAGCTCGGAAGTCATGCCGCACACCCTAGAGCGCCGCACTGACAGCCGGTCCCGTCGCGTGCGGCCGCGGCGAGACACGACAGGGACGATGCGGCGACCGCGTGGGCAGGCCCGCTGCTCCGACCCGCAGGCCGGTACGGGCAGGCTCAGACCGGCTCAGACCGCCGGCTCGTACGGCGTCACGGAGGCGCGCCCCCAGTCCCCGGGCAGCAGGGCCCCGATCCAGGCGTCCAGCCGGACGCCGCGGTGCACCAGGCGGCCGCGCTGGAGACCCTCCATGACGAAGCCGACCCGTGCGGCCACCGCGCGGGAGCCCTCGTTGCCCGCCGCGGCGACCCACTCCATGCGTTCCACGCCGAGCCCGGTGAAGGCCCAGTCCACGACGGCGCGCGCCGCCTCCGCCGTGTAGCCCCGGCCGCGCTGCTCCTTCGCCGCCCAGAAGCCCAGTTCGGCCTGGCGTTCGGGGGCGTGCAGCAGGGCGAGCCGCACCAGCCCCATGGAACCCACCAGAGCGCCGTCCTCACGGGTGAAGTAGCCGAAGTTGTACATCGTGTCGTCGCGCCAGCCGGCGGGGCTGACGCGGGTCACGAATTCGAGCGCGTCCTCCCGGCGGTACGGCGCCGGTACCGGTATCCACCGGGCGATCTCCGGGTCCTGGCAGGCGGCGGCGACCGCGTCGACGTCGGCCTCGGTGAACGGGCGCAGTTCGAGGCGCTCGGTGGTGAGGGTGATGGGCTCCATGACGGCATTCTCCCGTGCCCGTCCGGCCCGCCGAACCCGGCACGTTCCGGAAGTCCGGCACGTTGGGGGTACAGGGGGCTACGCCCCTGTCTTACGATGGCCGGTGCGGCGGGGGACTGCTCCGCCGTGCCCGCGCACCAGACCGTGCCAGGCCCGACCGGCAAGGAGTCACCCTACGTGTCCGTCTTCGGCAAGCTCATGCGCGCAGGTGAAGGAAAGATCCTGCGCAAGCTGGACCGCATCGCGCGGCAGGTGAATTCCATTGAAGAGGACTTCGTCGATCTCTCCGACGCCGAGTTGCGGGCTCTGACCGACGAGTACAAGGAGCGGTACGCGGAGGGTGAGAGCCTCGACGACCTGATGCCGGAGGCCTTCGCGACCGTCCGGGAGGCGGCCAAGCGCGTTCTCGGCCAGCGGCACTACGACGTGCAGCTCCAGGGCGGCGCCGCGCTGCACCTCGGGTACGTCGCGGAGATGAAGACCGGTGAGGGCAAGACCCTGGTCGGCACCCTGCCCGCGTACCTCAACGCGATCTCCGGCGACGGCGTCCACATCATCACCGTCAACGACTACCTCGCCCAGCGCGACTCGGAGTGGATGGGCCGCGTCCACCAGTTCCTGGGCCTGAGCGTGGGCTGCATCCTGGCGAACATGACGCCGGCGCAGCGCCGCGAGCAGTACGGGTGCGACATCACCTACGGCACCAACAACGAGTTCGGCTTCGACTACCTGCGCGACAACATGGCGTGGTCGAAGGACGAGCTGGTCCAGCGCGGACACAACTTCGCGATCGTCGACGAGGTGGACTCCATCCTCATCGACGAGGCCCGCACCCCGCTGATCATCTCCGGCCCGGCGGACCAGGCCACCAAGTGGTACGGCGACTTCGCCAAGCTGGTGAAGCGCCTGGAGAAGGGCGAGCCGGGCGACCCGCGGCTGGGCAAGGCCGAGACCGGCGACTACGAGGTCGACGAGAAGAAGCGCACGGTCGGCATCCACGAGACCGGCGTGGCCAAGGTCGAGGACTGGCTGGGCATCGACAACCTCTACGAGTCCGTCAACACGCCGCTCGTCGGCTACCTCAACAACGCGATCAAGGCCAAGGAGCTCTACAAGAAGGACAAGGACTACGTCGTCATGGACGGCGAAGTCATGATCGTCGACGAGCACACCGGCCGTATCCTCGCGGGCCGCCGCTACAACGAGGGCATGCACCAGGCCATCGAGGCCAAGGAGCAGGTCGACATCAAGGACGAGAACCAGACGCTCGCCACGATCACCCTGCAGAACTTCTTCCGGCTGTACGACAAGCTGTCCGGCATGACCGGTACGGCCATGACCGAGGCCGCGGAGTTCCACCAGATCTACAAGCTGGGCGTCGTTCCCATCCCGACGCACCGCGCGCTGGCCCGTGCGGACCAGGCCGACCTGATCTACCGCACCGAGGTCGCCAAGTTCGACGCGGTCGTCGACGACATCGCGGAGAAGTACGAGAAGGGTCAGCCGGTCCTGGTCGGCACGACCTCCGTGGAGAAGTCCGAGTACCTCTCCAAGCAGCTCAACAAGCGGGGCGTGCGCCACGAGGTCCTCAACGCCAAGCAGCACGACCGGGAGGCCGTGATCGTCGCCCAGGCGGGCCGCAGGGGCGCCGTCACGGTGGCGACGAACATGGCCGGCCGCGGCACCGACATCAAGCTCGGCGGCAACCCGGACGAGATCGCCGAGGACGAGCTGCGGGCCAAGGGCCTGGACCCGGTGGAGCACTCCGAGGAGTGGTCGGCGGCGCTGCCGGCCGCGCTGGAGCGGGCGGAGAAGGCCGTCGAGACCGAGTTCGAAGAGGTCAAGGACCTCGGCGGTCTGTACGTGCTGGGCACCGAGCGGCACGAGTCGCGTCGCATCGACAACCAGCTCCGCGGCCGTTCCGGCCGTCAGGGCGACCCGGGCGAGTCCCGGTTCTACCTCTCCCTGGGCGACGACCTGATGCGGCTGTTCAAGGCCCAGATGGTCGAGCGCGTGATGGCCATGGCCAACGTCCCGGACGACGTGCCGATCGAGAACAAGATGGTCACCCGCGCCATCGCCTCCGCCCAGTCGCAGGTCGAGCAGCAGAACTTCGAGATCCGGAAGAACGTCCTCAAGTACGACGAGGTGCTCAACCGGCAGCGTGAGGTCATCTACGGCGAGCGTCGCCGCGTCCTGGAGGGCGAGGACCTGCACGAGCAGGTGCGCCACTTCATGGACGACACGATCGAGGCGTACGTCGAGGCCGAGACGTCGGAGGGCTTCGCCGAGGAGTGGGACCTGGACCGGCTCTGGGGCGCCTTCAAGCAGCTCTACCCGGTGCAGGTGACCGTGGACGAGCTGGAGGAGGCCGCCGGCGACCTGGCGGGTGTCACCTCCGACTTCCTCATCGAGTCCATCAAGGACGACGTCCACGAGCAGTACGACGCGCGGGAGAAGGAGCTCGGCTCCGAGATCATGCGCGAGCTGGAACGCCGCGTCGTGCTCTCCGTCCTGGACCGCAAGTGGCGCGAGCACCTCTACGAGATGGACTACCTCCAGGAGGGCATCGGCCTGCGTGCCATGGCGCAGAAGGACCCGCTGGTGGAGTACCAGCGCGAGGGCTTCGACATGTTCCAGGCCATGATGGAGGGCATCAAGGAGGAGTCCGTCGGCTACCTGTTCAACCTGGAGGTCCAGGTCGAGCGGCAGGTCGAGGAGGTCCCCGTGGCAGAGCGCGAGGCGGCCGAGGACCGGGGCAAGAAGGACGCCGTCCCGGCGGGCGCCGCGCCCGCCCCGGCGATCCGCGCCAAGGGCCTGGACGCGCCGCAGCGCCCCGACCGGCTGCACTTCTCGGCCCCCACCGCCGAGGGCGGCGTCGTCGAGGGCGAGATGCAGACCGGTGACAGCCCGGTGCGGTCCGCCGCCGACGGCATGACCCGCGCGGAGCGGCGCAAGGCGCAGAAGGGCGGCCGTCGCCGCAAGAAGTGAACGGCCGCGGGCGCGCTCCTGACGCGCCCGCCCGCCGTCGGGCCGGGCCCGTGCTCCTCACCGGGGCACGGGCCCGGCCCGCTGCGCGTCAGCCCAGCTCGACCGCGGCACACCGCCAGCGCCGGTCCTCGCCCGCCTCCAGCCGGAACGCCATCGCCCGTTCGCGGCCGCCGGTGCTGATCCGGGCGCTGGCCTCGATCACGTCGTCCTCCAGGCGCATGCTGCGCACCGACGCCAGCACCGCGGCCCGCCGGTCCGCGCCGTCCGGACGCAGCGGCGCCCGTTCCGCGAGGGCGACGACCTGGTCGAAGGCCGTACCGCGGGCGTGGCCCAGCAGGGCGTGCACCGGTCGCCGGCCGCTGAGCACCTCGACCAGCTGCTCGGCGAACCACCGCGACGGGGAGGGGCGTACGGCCGTCCGCACGCCGCCGCGCGCACCCGGGCGCCGGGGGTCTCGCCGTCCCGGCGGGGCGGTACGGGCGGGGGCGCGCCGCCGTACGCCGGGCCCGACGGGGGTGCGGGCACCGGGCGGCGCGGCGCCCGCGGCCCGGCCTGCGGCGGCGCGGTCCCTGGCGTTCCCGCCCTCCCCGGCGTTCCCGCTGTTCCCGGCGGTCCGGGCATCGGGGCCGTCCGGGGAAGCGGAGGGAGCGGTGGTCGCGGAGCGTGAGGGTGCGGGTGACGGCGGGTGCGTCCGCTGCTCGTCGGCGTGTGGCCGCCTCGGCTGCGGCACCGGCGGGACTGCGGGCTCGCCGCCGGGTGTGCGCCGCTGGTCACAGGTGCTGGGCATGGGTTCTCCCCCGATCCGTGATGGGTGCTGCACGAGATGACTACTCGTCAGTAGCCCAGGTTCTAGCGGCGTCCGTCGTCGGCCGCAACGCACGGCGGGCCCGCGTCGTCGCGGAGCGTGATGCACCTATCCGGGTGGGCGGCTGTCGGGCGCTGACGCGCGGGGTCCCGCGCGTGCGCCGCAGGCTCCGATACCGGGCCCGCCCGCCCCGGCCCGCGTGCGGACCGGTCATACCGGCGGCGGGCGCAGGAGTGAACGACGGACCGTATGCTGACGGGGCAGTCGGAACGGCGATACACGAAAGCGGCAGCCATGCGCGTCTACGTCCCCCTGACCCTTCCCGCTCTCGCCGCCGCGCACCGCTCCGGCGCACTGGGTCCGGATTCCTTCGACGCCTACGCCGTGACACCGGGACTGCGCGAGTGGTACGTGTCCGACGACCTGGAGGAGCTGGAGTACGCCGCCCTCAACCGGGCCGCGCAGGCGTCGTTGCGCCTGCTGGCCTGCGACCCCGAGGCACCCCGGGTGCGTGTGGTGGTCGCGGTCGACGTCGCCGACGGCGCCGCGACCGCCGACCCCGACCGCAGTCTCGACCCCGCCGCGCTCGGCGAGGTCCGCGTCGCCGGGCCCGTGCCCCTCACCGAGGCGGCGGCGGTGCACGTGGACGCCGAGGACGCCCGTAGGGACGTGTCCGCCGCGGCGGACGCCCTCGGTGCGGCCGACAAGGGCGACGACGACGCCCGCTTCGTCGTGGACGGCGCCGAGGACCACGAACTGCTGTGGTTCGCCACCCAGGAGATCGACACCCTGCTGGGCCGGGCGTCCGAGGGCTGAGCGTCCACAGGCCCGGACGTCCGACGGCCGGGCGTCCACAGGCCCGGACGGGCCCGGGAGTGCGCCGCCGGAATTCCGTTACCGCGCCGTCGGACCCGGCGCGTACGGTGCTGCACATGGCATCTCCGCAGAGCGCAGGCACCACTCACATCGTCTGGGACTGGAACGGGACGCTCCTCCACGACATCCACGCCGTCCTCGACGCGACGAACGCCGCGTTCGCGGAGACCGGTATGCCGTCGATCACCCTGGAGCGCTACCGCGACCTGTACTGCGTGCCCGTCCCCCGCTTCTACGAGCGGCTGATGGGGCGGCTGCCCACGGACGAGGAGTGGGCGGCCATGGATGCGATGTTCCACCGGCACTACTGGGAGCGCGCCGAGGGCGTCGGCCTCACCGAAGGCGCGGCGGAGCTGCTGGCTGCCCGGCAGGCCGCCGGGCACACGCAGTCGCTGTGCTCGCTCGCGCCGCACGACATGCTGCTGCCCCTGATCCGCACACACGGCATCGACGCCCACTTCCTGCGGGTGGACGGCTCCACCGGTGACAACGCCGGCGGCAAGGCCGCCCAGATGGCGCGCCACCTGGCGGCGCTGGAGGGCGTCGGCTCCGACCGGACGGTGGTCATCGGCGACGCGGTGGACGACGCCGTGGCGGCCGCGCACGTCGGGGCGAGGGCCGTGCTGTACACCGGCGGTTCGCACAGCCGCGCCAGCCTGGAGGAGGCGGGCGTGCCCGTCGTCGACACCCTCGCCGAAGCGGTCGAGGCCGCGGACCGGATCGCCTCCGGCGTCCGTCACGTCTGACGCGCCGCCGAGGGGCCGGGCCCGCCCGCTCACCTCGGCAGTGGCGCGCAGCCACGTGCGGCGTCGCCCGGGCCGGGTGAAGCAGGACCGGGTGAAGCAGGGCCGGGGGAACGGCCGCCTGCCGCCCCCGCCGCACGCGGGGCGTCCGGGGCGTCCGGGGCGTCCGGAGGAGGTGCACGGCAGGGTCGCGGCTCCGCCGCGGGGACGCCGGGAAGGGCCGCGCGGTTTCGTCCATATCGGCAGGTTTCCCGGAGGGATTTTTGTACGCCGTACCAATCGGCCACCGCACCCGAGGGGGTACGTTGGTGCGCGTGACCAGCGCGATACACGCGGAGGGCGCCGACGCCCTCGCCCCGCGCCCCGGGGGACACCGCTCCGGGGCCGTCGCCGCTGGTCACCGCATCCGGCATGACGTCTCACTTCTGCGGACACCCCGTGCTGTGTGTGACGTCGTCGTGCCCACACCACACCGACGTCACGCAACGGCGCGCGACAGGAGTCAGAGGACATGCAGACCAAGCTGGACGAAGCCAAGGCCGAGCGGCTCGCCGAGGCGGTTCGAGTAGCCGAGCAGAGCCCGCTGGGAGGCCAGAAGACCAAGGGTCTCCAGCCGCACTCCCTCGGCGCGTATCTCCAGCGCTACTACCTGCACACCGCCCCGGAGGACCTGACCGACCGGGATCCGGTCGACATCCTCGGTGCGGCTCTCGCACACCACACCCTGGCGCAGGACCGTCCGCAGGGCACGGCGAACGTGCGGGTCTACACCCCCTCCGTGGACGAGAACGGCTGGGCCTGCACGCACACGGTCGTCGAGGTGGTCACCGACGACATGCCCTTCCTCGTCGACTCCGTCACCAACGAGCTGTCCCGCGAGGGCCGCGGCATCCACGTCGTCGTGCACCCGCAGATGATCGTCCGCCGCGACGTGACGGGCGCGCTGCTGGAGGTGCTGGACGCCGGCCGCGACCCCTTCTCGCCCGCCGCGTCCACGCACCGCCCGGAGGAGCTGCCGGACGACGCGGTGAGCGAGTCGTGGATCCACGTCGAGATCGACCGGGAGACGGACCGCGAGGACCTCCACGAGATCCGCGAGAGCCTGCTGAGCGTCCTGTCGGACGTCCGTGAGGCCGTCGAGGACTGGACGAAGATGCGCGACGCCGCCCTGCGCATCGCGGACGAGTTGACGGACGAGACGGCCCCGGACGACCTGCGCGAGGGCGAGCTGGAGGAGGCCCGCGAGCTGCTGCGCTGGCTGGCCGACGACCACTTCACCTTCCTCGGCTACCGCGAGTACGAGCTGGAGACCGAGGGCGACGGCGGTGACGGCGGGGGGACGCTGCTGCTGGCCGCCAAGCCGGGCACCGGCCTGGGCGTGCTGCGCTCCGACCCGCGGCACGTGGACGACGAGGGTCATCCGGTGTCCCCGTCGTTCAACCGGCTGCCGTCGGACGCCCGCGCCAGAGCGCTCGAGCACAACCTGCTGATTCTCACCAAGGCCAACAGCCGTGCCACCGTGCACCGCCGCTCCTACCTCGACTACGTCGGCGTGAAGAAGTTCGACGCCGACGGCAACGTGGTGGGCGAGCGCCGCTTCCTGGGCCTGTTCAGCTCGGCGGCCTACACCGAGTCGGTGCGCCGCGTGCCGGTGATCCGCCGCAAGGTGGCCGAGGTCCTGTCGACGGCGGGCTTCACCCCGGACAGCCACGACGGCCGGGACCTGCTCCAGATCCTGGAGACGTACCCGCGGGACGAGCTGTTCCAGACGCCGGTCGACGAGCTGCGCGCGATCGTCACCTCGGTGCTCTACCTCCAGGAGCGCAGGCGGCTGCGGCTCTACCTGCGCCAGGACGAGTACGGCCGGTACTACTCGGCGCTGGTGTACCTGCCGCGCGACCGCTACACCACGGCCGTGCGGCTGCGGCTGATCGACATCCTGACGGAGGAGCTGGGCGGCACCAGCGTCGACTTCACGGCGTGGAACACCGAGTCGATCCTCTCCCGGCTGCACTTCGTCATCCGGGTCAAGCCCGGCAGTGCGCTGACCGAGCTGACCGACGAGGAGACGGACCGCATCGAGACCCGGCTGGCCGAGGCCGCCCGGTCGTGGGCGGACGGCTTCACCGAGGCGCTGGTCTCCGAATGCGGCGAGGAGCAGGCCGCCGAGCTGGCGCACCGGTACGCCAACGCCTTCCCGGAGGGCTACAAGGCCGACTTCCCGCCCCGCGCCGCGGTCGCCGACCTCCAGCACATCCAGAAGCTGCGCGGCGGCGGTGGCGCGGAGCGCGGCTCGGACGTGGAGCGTCCGGACTTCGCGCTGAGCCTGTACGAGCCGGTGGGCGCCGCGATCGGCGAGCGCCGCTTCAAGATCTACCGCACCGGCGAGCCGGTGTCGCTGTCGGCGGTGCTGCCGGTGCTCCACGCGCTGGGCGTCGAGGTGGTCGACGAGCGGCCGTACGAGCTGAAGGCCTCCGACCGCAGCCGCGCGTGGATCTACGACTTCGGTCTGCGGATGCCCGCGTCGCAGATGAAGTCCTTCGGCGACGACGCCCGCGAGCGCTTCCAGGAGGCGTTCAGCGCGGTGTGGACGGGCCGTGCGGAGAACGACGGCTTCAACACGCTGGTGTTCACCGCGGGGCTGACCTGGCGGCAGGCGATGGTGCTGCGCGCCTACGCGAAGTACCTGCGGCAGGCGGGCGCGACCTTCAGCCAGGACTACATGGAGGACACCCTCCGGCACAACGTCCACACCACCCGGCTGCTGGTGAACCTGTTCGAGGCGCGGATGTCGCCGGAGCGGGCGCGGGCCGGGCACGAGCTGACCGACGCGATGCTGGAGGAGCTGGACGCCGCGCTGGACGAGGTCGCCAGCCTGGACGAGGACCGCATCCTGCGTTCGTTCCTCACCGTCATCAAGGCCACGCTGCGCACCAACTACTTCCAGCGCGACACCTACGGCGAGCCGCACGCGTACGTGTCGATGAAGCTCGACCCGCAGCAGATCCCCGATCTTCCGGCGCCGCGTCCGGCGTACGAGATCTGGGTGTACTCGCCGCGCGTGGAGGGTGTGCACCTGCGGTTCGGCAAGGTCGCGCGCGGCGGTCTGCGCTGGTCCGACCGCCGGGAGGACTTCCGGACCGAGATCCTGGGTCTGGTGAAGGCGCAGGAGGTCAAGAACACCGTCATCGTGCCGGTGGGCGCCAAGGGCGGCTTCGTCGGCAAGCAGCTGCCCGACCCCGCGGTGGACCGGGACGCCTGGCAGGCGGAGGGCGTCGCCTGCTACCGGACCTTCATCTCCGGTCTGCTGGACATCACCGACAACCTGGTGGCCGGCGAGGTCGAGCCGCCGAAGGACGTGGTGCGGCACGACGAGGACGACACCTACCTGGTCGTCGCGGCGGACAAGGGCACCGCGAAGTTCTCCGACATCGCCAACGAGGTGGCGACGGCGTACGGCTTCTGGCTGGGCGACGCGTTCGCCTCCGGCGGCAGCGCGGGCTACGACCACAAGGGCATGGGCATCACCGCCAAGGGCGCCTGGGAGTCGGTGAAGCGCCACTTCCGGGAGCTGGGTCACGACACCCAGACGCAGGACTTCACCGTCGTCGGCATCGGCGACATGAGCGGCGACGTGTTCGGCAACGGCATGCTGCTGTCGGAGCACATCCGGCTGGTGGCCGCGTTCGACCACCGGCACATCTTCCTCGACCCGGACCCGGACGCCGCGACCTCGTACGCCGAGCGGAGGCGCGTCTTCGACCTGCCGCGTTCCTCGTGGGAGGACTACGACACCTCGCTGATCTCGGCGGGCGGCGGCGTCCACCCGCGCAGCGCCAAGTCGGTGCCGATCACCCCGCAGGTGCGCAAGGCGCTGGGCATCGAGTCCGGCGTCAGCAAGATGACGCCGGCCGACCTGATGCGGGCCATCCTGTCCGCCCCGGTCGACCTGCTGTGGAACGGCGGCATCGGCACGTACGTGAAGGCGTCCACCGAGTCGAACGCCGACGTCGGGGACAAGGCGAACGACGCCATCCGGGTGGACGGCCAGGACCTGCGGGTGAAGGTCGTCGGCGAGGGCGGCAACCTGGGCCTGACCCAGCTCGGCCGCATCGAGTACGCGCACCACGGCGGCCGCATCAACACCGACGCGATCGACAACAGCGCGGGCGTGGACACCTCGGACCACGAGGTGAACATCAAGATCCTGTTGAACGCGGTGGTCACGGCCGGCGACATGACCGTCAAGCAGCGCAACGCGCTGCTCGCCGAGATGGAGGACGAGGTCGGCGCGCTGGTGCTGCGCAACAACTACGCGCAGAACGCCGCTCTGGCCAACTCCCTGGAACAGGCCTCCAGCCTGCTCCACGCCCACCAGCGGCACATGCGACGGCTGACGAAGGAGGGCAAGCTCGACCGCCAGCTGGAGTTCCTGCCGAGCGACAAGCAGATCCGGGAGCGGTTGAACAGCGGCCTCGGGCTCACCCAGCCCGAACTGGCCGTGATGCTCGCCTACACCAAGATCGTCGTCACCGAGGACCTGCTGGCCAGCGACCTGCCCGACGACGCGTACCTCCAGCAGCTCGCCCTGGCGTACTTCCCGAAGGCGCTGTGCGAGCGGTTCGAGCAGGAGATCCACGAGCACGCGCTGCGCCGCGAGATCATCACGACGCTGCTGGTCAACGACGCGATCAACACCGGCGGCTCCTCGTTCGTGCACCGGCTGAAGGAGGAGACCGGGGCGTCCACGGAGGAGATCGTCCGGGCGCACACCGCGGCCCGCGCGGTCTTCGGCCTGGGCGCCATCTGGGACGAGGTCGAGTCGCTGGACAACAAGGTGTCGGCGGACATCCAGACCCGCATCCGGCTGCACTCGCGGCGGCTGGTGGAGCGCGCCACGCGCTGGCTGCTCAACAACCGGCCGCAGCCGCTCCAGCTCACCGAGACGATCGAGCTGTTCGGCGAGCGGGTGGCCACCGTGTGGGCCGAGCTGCCCAAGCTGCTCCAGGGCGACGACCTGGAGTGGCACCGCAAGGTGCACGACGAACTGGCCGGTGCGGGCGTGCCGGAGGACCTGGCGCGGAAGGTGGCCGGCTTCTCGGCGGCGTTCCCCGCGCTGGATGTCGTCGCGGTCGCGGAGCGCACCGGGAACGGCCTGCTGGACGTCGCCGAGGTGTACTACGACCTGGCCGACCGGCTCGCCATCACTCAGCTCCAGGAGCGGGTCGGCGAGCTGCCGCGTTCCGACCGCTGGCAGTCCATGGCCCGCGCGGCGATCCGTGAGGACCTGTACGCGGCCCACCAGCTGCTGACGGCGGACGTGCTGGCGTCCACGGACGAGACGGCGGGCGCCGGGCAGCGCTTCGCGGCCTGGGAGGAGAAGAACTCCGCCATCCTGCACCGCGCCCGGGCGACGCTGGAGGAGATCCACGCCTCGGAGTCCTTCGACCTGGCGAACCTGTCGGTGGCCATGCGGACCATGCGCACGCTGCTGCGCAGCAACCGCTGACGGCCGGGTACCGCACCCGAGGTCCGCGCACGGCCCGCCTCCCGCACTGCGGGAGGCGGGCCGTCGCCGTTCCCGTCCGCGTTCCGGTGCGCATCCCCGTCCGCGTCTCCGTCCGGATTCCCCCGAGTGCCCCACCGGAGTACGAAAGCGGGCATACTGTGCGACGATTTCTGGCACGTGGTCGACGGAACCCACCCGTCGCCGCGCGCAGTGGCGGCCTCATCCGTCGCGTACGTGTTCGAACGAGTCGAGCCGGGGATTCGGGAGCTCATGCCACGTCTCAGCATCGTCGTACCGGTCTTCAAGGTTCAGGGCTACCTCCGCGAGTGCCTGGACTCGATCCTGCGCCAGTCCTTCACCGACCTGGAGGTCATCGCGGTCGACGACTGCTCGCCGGACGGCAGCGGCCGCATCCTGGACGAGTACGCCGCACGCGACGGCCGGGTCACCGTGCTGCACCTGCCGGAGAACGTCGGGCTCGGCCGCGCCCGGAACGCGGGCGTCGAGCGCGCGACCGGTGACTACCTGCTCTTCCTCGACAGCGACGACAGCTACCTGGACGGCGCCCTGGAGGCCGTCGCCCGGCGGCTCGACGCCTGCGGCGACCCGGACGTGCTGGTCTTCGACCACGTGCGCTCGTACTGGTGGAACTCGGTCCGCCCCAGCCAGTTCGGCGAGGTGCTCGCCTCCGTCGGCGACCGCACCGCGAACGTGTTCGAGGAGCCCGCGCTGCTGGAGCTGTTCGCCGTCGCCTGGAACAAGGCCTACCGGCGCGCGTTCTACCGGGCAGGCGGCCTGGCCTTCCTGCCCGGTCTGTACGAGGACGCCCCGCTGGCGTACGAGGCGATGATCACCGCGGAACGGGTCGGCTGCCTGGCCCGCGCCTGCGTGGACTACCGGCAGCGCTACCAGGGCGCCATCACCCGCTCGCCGGGCCGCAAGCACTTCGACATCTTCCCCCAGTACGCCTCGCTGTTCGCCTTCGTCGACGAGCGCCCGCACCTGGACCCGCTGCGCCCGGTGATCTTCGAGCGCATGATCAACCACTTCGTGTTCTGCCTCGGGCGCCCCGACCGGGTACGGCCCGTCGACCGCCGCGAGTACTTCGGCGTCGCCGCCGCCTTCCACCGCCGCTACCGCCCGCAGGACTACCGCCCACCGGCCGGCCGTTCCGGGCTGGCGCACCGCGCCGTCGCCTCCGGACGCTTCCCGCTCTTCGCCTCCGTGGACGCCGCCCGCGAGATGCACCGCCGCGGCACGTCCGGGGTGCGGCTCTCCCGGCGCACCGCCGGGAAGGTCGCCTACCGGGCGCTGTACCGGATGCAGCGCCGGCTGCCGCTCGACGAGCACCTCGCCGTCTACAGCGCCTACTGGGACCGCGGGATGCGTTGCAATCCGGCCGCGGTCGAGGCCAAGGTCCGCGAGCTGGCGCCGCACGTGCGCAGCGTGTGGGTGGTGCGCCGGGAGGCCGTCGAGTCGCTGCCCCCCGGCGTCGACTACGTGCTGCCGCGCAGCGTCCGCTACTGGCAGGTCATCGCCCGCGCCACGTATCTGGTCAACAACGTCAACTTCCCCGACTACGTGGTCAAGCGGGAGGGCCAGGTCCACCTCCAGACCCACCACGGCACGCCACTGAAGCGGATGGGCCTGGACCAGCAGCCGTTCCCCGCGGCGGCGGCCGGGATGAGCTTCCGCCGCCTGCTGCACCGGGCGGGCCGCTGGGACTACAGCATCTCGGCCAACCCGCACTCCACCGAGATGTGGGACCGCGTCTACCCGTGCCCGTACGAGCACCTTGAGACCGGCTACCCGCGCAACGACGTCTTCTCCACCGCCACCGACGACGACGTCCTCGCGATCCGCGAACGTCTCGGCGTCCCCCGCGACCGGGTCGCCCTGCTGTACGCGCCCACCATGCGGGACTACCGCAAGAGCTTCGTCCCCGAACTCGACCTGGTGCGCATCGCGCAGGAACTCGGCGACGGCTACGTCCTGATGGTGCGCACGCACTATTTCTACGGCCGGGACCCGCGTCTGGAGGAACTGGAGCGGCAGGGCCTGCTGCTGGACGTGTCCACGCACGACAGCGTCGAGGAACTGTGCCTGGCCTCCGACGGGCTGATCACCGACTACTCGTCGGTGATGTTCGACTACGCCAACCTGGACCGGCCGATCCTCACCTACGCCCCGGACTGGGAGGCGTACCAGGCGGCCCGCGGCGTCTACTTCGACCTCCTCTCCGGCCGACCGGGCGAGACCCCTGGGACGGTGGCGCGCACCGAGGAGGAGCTGATCGCCGCCCTCACCTCCGGCGCCTGGCGCGGCGAGGACGCCGCCCGGCTGCGGGCGGCGTTCCGGGAGCGCTTCTGCCCCTGGGACGACGGGCGGGCGGCCGAACGCGTGGTGCGCCGGGTGTTCCTGGGGCAGGACGCCGACGCGCTCCCGCCCGTGGTGCCGGTAGCCGCCCGGCGGCCGCCGCGCGCCGTGCACCACGACGACGCGTCCTCCGCCGGGCGGCCCGCGGCCCCGGTCGTCTGAAGGGCGTGGTCCCGGTCGTCCGAAGGGTGCGGCCCGAGGGCCGGCCTCAGTCGAACATGCGGTCCACGACCCGGGCCGCCGCCGTGCCGTCGTCCAGGTCGCAGAACGCCCGGCGGAAGTCCGCGTACGCGTCCCGGTGGACGTCCGCCACCGCGTCCACCTCGCGCAGCGCCTCGATCACCTCGTCCGAGGACGACAGCAGCGGTCCCGGTGCGCGCTGCTCGAAGTCGAAGTAGAAGCCGCGCAGCACGTCCCGGTAGTGGTCGAGGTCGTAGGTGTGGAAGAGCATCGGCCGCCCGGTGTGCGCGAAGTCGAACATCACCGACGAGTAGTCGGTGACCAGCACGTCCGCGACGAGCAGCAGTTCTGCCAGGTCAGGGTGCGCGGAGACGTCCCGCACGAAGCCGTCGGCGGTGCCGGGGACGCTGTCGGCCACCAGGTAGTGCTTGCGCACCAGCAGCAGGTGGTCCGCGCCGAGCGCGGCCCGCGCGGCGGCGAGGTCCAGCCGCAGGTCGAAGCGGCAGTTCGCGCGGTCGTACCGGTTGTCGTCCCGCCAGGTGGGCGCGTACAGCACCACGCGGGTGTCGAGGGGGATGTCCAGCCGGCGCCGCACCTCCTCCGCGCGCTTCTCCCGGTCCTCCGCGTACAGCAGGTCGTTGCGCGGGTAGCCGGATTCCAGCACCTCGCCCTCGTAGCCGAACGCCCGGCGCAGGATCGGGGTGCTGAAGCGGTTGGGGGAGAGCAGCACGCTCCACTCCGCGGCGCGGGCGGGCAGGCCCTCCAGGTAGGAGCGGTTGGCGAAGTCGGTGTCCGCCAGATCCAGACCGATGCGCTTCAACGGCGTCCCGTGCCAGGTCTGCACCGCGGTCTGGCCGTCACGCCGGGCGAACCAGCGGGGGAAGTGCGTGTTGCCGATCAGCCACCGGCTGCGCGCCAGCGCCTCGTGCCACCGGGCGCTGCCCATCACCACCGCCTCCGCGCCGGACGGCACCAGCGCCTGCCCGTCGCGCACCACCCACAGGTGCTCCACGTCCGTGCCGCGCCGCAGCACCTCCTCGTGCACCGCGCGCGGGGAGTCGGAGTACTGACGGCCGTCGAAGCTGTGGTACAGCACCGCGTCCCGCAGCGGCTGCCTCCGCGCGACCGGATAGTGGAGCGTGCTGAGCCGGTGCTGCCCGTACGCGCCGCGCTCGGTCTCGGCGAGGTCGGAGCCGGAGGCGAGGAACAGCCGGTCGTGGTAGCGGCGTTCGGCGGTGAACGCGCGTCCGCCCGGCCCGCTGCGGCCGTGCGTCAGCGGCAGCGTGTCCAGCGCCGCGGGGTACAGCCGCACCGGCAGGTCGTCGCGCCGCGTCTCGGCGCCGACCGCCCGCAGGAACGGGAACCAGCGGCCCTGCCGCAGCGGCAGCGCGCCGGGCGCGGCACCGGCCGGACGCAGCGCGGTGCGAAAGCGTTCGCCGGACCGCTCCAGCGGCGCGGTCACCTCCTGACGGTGGCCGCTGTGCTGCCACACCACCTCCAGCTCCTCCCCGACGGCCTCCGGAAGCACGCCCTCGACGGCCAGTTCGCCGTCCGGGCTCCAGGACACCCGGTCCGCCACCGGATGCACCGGGCGGTCGGTCAGGGCCAGCAGACCCTGCGCGTCGGGACCGGCGTACAGCTCGCGCAGCGCGTGCTCCCCGGACGCCGCCAGGGGCGCCCGCAGCGGTGCGCCCGCGGGCTGTTCCGCGGAGGGGACGACGATCCGGCAGGTGGTCTCGTCCGCGAGGGACAGGGCCGGCCGCCAGCGGTCGGTGCCGCGCTGCCGAGCGGCGCCCTCGTCCTCTTCCGGTCCGGCGCCGGTCTCCTCCGCCTCGCCCTCCTCACCTTCCCCGGCCCGTGCGTTCGCGAGGGCGGAGGCGAGTTCGGCCGCCGCGACCGACACGGCGTACGGCGTCCAGCCCTCGTCGGCCGGCGCGGCGGACGCGTCCGGCCGGACGGGCAGTTCGACCTCCGTGCCCGACTGCTGGTGCGCCATCCGCAGGGCCAGCGGCCGGTCCGGCTTCCGCACCGCGAGGGTCGCGTGCCAGACGCCGTCCGCGATCCGCTGCCCGGTCAGCCGCGCGGTGGTCTCCTCCACCGTCAGCCGCAGCCGTCCGCTGGCGAAGCTCGCCGACACCCGGCGGTCGCCGGGCAGTTCGCGCACCGGCGGCTGCGCGCCCGACCCCTCGCTGCCGGCCTTGACGCCGCCGCCGCGCACCAGCCCGCCGGTCACCACGCCCAGACACACCGTCCAGCTCGCGCTGCGCCGGTCGCCGCGCAGCGCGGTCAGCAGCCGCTCCGGGTCCACGGTGATCTCGAAGCCGGACGCGTCGTAGGAGTACGTGCGCTGGCGGGAGTTGCGGGTGGCCTCGGGGGCCGGGACGGTCCGCACCCGCAGCGGCAGGCGCCGCCGGCTGCCACCGCCCTGGCGCAGCCAGCCGAACTTGCGGGAGCGCTGCGGGCGGTCGGCGTCCGCGGACCGTACGTAGCCGTAGCCGCGCAGCAGCAGCGTGCCGTCCGGCTGCCAGCGGGCCTCCCGCAGCCGGGCGTGCAGGGGCTGCTCGGCGGAGCGGACCCGGCCGATCCGGTGGGGCACCTCGATGGGGCTGCCGTCCGGTCGCAGGTACGCCGCCGTGCGGCGCGGCCCGCGACCGGTGACGTGGAAGACGTGGGGGTTGTCCCGCTCGAAGGCGAGGGCGGCGAGCAGGTCGTCGGTGCGGCCCTCGCGGACCAGGTGCCACTTGATGCGCGACGCCAGCGGCAGTGCGGCGACCACGGCGGGGTCGACGCGGGTGAGGAAGTCGCGGGCGAGGGCGGCGAACTCGGCCTGGAAGCCCTCGTCCGCCTCCGGGAACGCGGCCAGGTACGGCGCGAGATCGATGGTGAGCACGCCGGTGTCGAAGTGGCGCTCGTCCTCGCCGCGGTGACGGCGGTCGGCGGGCCGGCCGTGCACGAACCGGCTCACCGCGTCCAGGGCCCCGACCAGTTCACGCAGCTCCGCGCCCGCGCTCGCCCCCCGGGCGCGCGGCGCGCCGGCCACCGGCGCGCCGGGTTCCGTACGGTCTGCGCCGGAGTCCCGGCGGTGCAGCACCGCCTTGCCCACCACGTCCACGGCGGTGGCGAGGAAGTGCGCCGGTACCACCAGACGCAGGTCGGTCTGGCCCGCCTCCTCCGGCCAGGACAGCGCGTGGCGCTCCCAGAAGGCGCGACGGAAGACCTTCGTGCCGGCCATCCTGTCCCGGGCCAGATTGCGGTGCCGGGTCACGTGCGTGGTGGGCCGGTCGCGGTCCAGCGGCCTGCCCAGCAGCGGTGTCCGGCCGGGGCGGCCGTCCGCACCGAGCCGTACGGCGTTGCCGGTGGCGAAGTCGGAACCGGTCTCCTCCAGCGTCCCGAGCAGCCGCTCGTACGCGGTGGGCGGCAGGGTGTCCTCGGGGTCGAGGAACGCGAGGTAGGGGATCCCGGCGCCGGTGTGCCGCAGGCCCGCGTTGCGGGCCCGGCCGGTGCGGCCCGGGCCTCCCGGCGGACGGTCGGCCTCCCGCACGACGCGGAACCTCCCGTCCCCGGCGGCGAACGCGCGCGCCGCGGCCGCCACCGGTGCATCCTCCGGACCGTCGTCCACGAGGACGACCTCCAGGTCCGCCGCCGTCTGGGCCGCCAGCGACCGCAGGCACGGCAGCAGGGCGGCGTCGGTGGTGGGGAGGGGGACGACGACGCTGAGGCGCGGGCTCATCGGGATGCACGTCCGTTCATCGGGGCGAGACTTCTGCCACGATGCCCAACCGGTGACGGCCCGGGACGGTCACCGTACGCGATCCGTACGGGTGAGACGTGTGCTCCGGGGAGGCCGGCCGCGGCACGCTCCCGGGGGCCTCGCGAGGGGCGCCCCGGCCCGGGAAAAACGAAAGGCAAGGAGGTCGGAGACTCCTTGCCACTCTCAAGGTATAGCGCATGGGGGGCCTTGCGGCAAGGCCCCCGTCGTGCCGCACAATCACCGGCCGAAGCCGTAACCAGGGAAGACGGGGACCGTATGACGAACGACGTGATCGTGGTGGGCGGCGGCCCGACCGGCATGATGCTGGCCGCCGAGCTGCGGCTGTGGGGTGTGCGCACACTGGTGCTGGAGAAGGCGGCGGAGCCTCCCGCGTTCGTCCGCTCGCTCGGGCTGCACGTGCGCAGCATCGAGGTGATGGACCAACGCGGCCTGCTGGAGCGGTTCCTCGCGGAGGGGCGCAAACATCCGCTGGGCGGGTTCTTCGCCGGCATCGCCAAGCCCGCACCCGAAGGGCTGGACACCGCCCACGGCTACGTGCTGGGCATCCCGCAACCGGTCACCGACCGGCTGCTCGCCGAGCGTGCCGCCGAACTGGGTGCCGGCATCCGGCGCGGCTGCGACGTGGTCGGGCTGGAGCAGGACGAGGAGGGGGTGACCGTCGAGCTCGCCGACGGCGCGCGGCTGCGTGCGCGCTGGGTCGTCGGCTGCGACGGCGGCCGCAGCACGGTGCGGAGGCTGCTCGGCGTCGGCTTCCCCGGCGAGCCCAGCCGTACCGAGACGCTGCTGGGCGAGATGGAGGCGACCGCTGCGCCGGAGACGATGGCCGCCGTGACGGCGGAGGTGCGCAGGACCGAGCTGCGGTTCGGCGTCGGACCCGTCGGCGACGGGGTGTGCCGGATCGTCGTGCCCGCCGAGGGGGTGGCCGAGGACCGTGCGGTCGCGCCCACCCTGGAGGAGTTCCGGCGCCGGCTGCGGGCGGTCTGCGGCACCGACTTCGGCGTGCACTCGCCCCGTTGGCTGTCCCGTTTCGGCGACGCCACGCGGCTGGCCGAGCGGTACCGGAGCGGCCGGGTGCTGCTGGCCGGCGACGCGGCGCACATCCACCCGCCGGTCGGCGGGCAGGGACTGAACCTCGGCGTGCAGGACGCCTTCAACCTCGGCTGGAAGCTGGCGGCCGAGGTCCGCGGTACGGCGCCGGAGGGGCTGCTGGAGAGCTACGAGACCGAACGGCGCCCGGTGGCCGCCGACGTGCTGGACAACACCCGCGCGCAGATGGTGCTGATGTCCACCGAGCCGGGGCCGCAGTCGGTACGCCGGCTGGTGTCGGAGCTGATGGACTTCGAGGAGGTGAACCGGCATCTGATCGAGAAGATCACGGCGACGGCCGTCCGCTACGACGCCGGGGAGGGGCACGCTCTGCTGGGGCTTCGGATGCGCGACGTGCCGCTGAAGCGGGGCCGCCTCTACGGGCTGATGCACGGCGGCCGGGGGCTGCTGCTCGACCGGACGGGCAGGCTCTCGGCGGCGGGCTGGGCGGACCGCGTGGACCACGTGGTCGACGGGAGCGACGAACTGGACGTTCCCGCGGTGCTGTTGCGCCCGGACGGGCACGTGGCCTGGGTGGGCGAGGAGCAGGAGGAGCTGACGGGCCCGCTGGAGCGGTGGTTCGGGGCCGCGGCCCCGGCGGGTGACTGACACCCCCGAGCCGCGAGACGGCGACGGCCGCGGTGCCCTCGGGCGACCGCGGCCGTCTCCGCGCCGGGCGCGCCCGTGGCCGGAGGAGGGTCCGGAACGGAACGCGCCCGGCGCGGGATGGGCTCGGGCAGGACGGGCGAATCGTCCGTGCCCGGCCCGACTGCACGGCGGAGGGCAGGTTACTCTCCCCAGTCCTGCCCTCCCCCGCGTCGGTGAGGAGACCCGGCATCCCCAGGATGCCGGGCTCCCCCGTCACTGCGGGCCTATTTGACCGAGCCCGCCATCACGCCGGAGACGAACTGCCGCTGGAAGGCGAAGAAGACCGCCAGCGGGATGACCATCGACATGAACGCGCCGGGTGCCAGTACGTCGATGTTGTTGCCGAACTGCCGGACCTGCTGCTGGAGTGCGATGGTGATCGGCGGCGAACCGGAGTCCGCGAAGATCAGCGCGACCAGCATGTCGTTCCAGACCCACAGGAACTGGAAGATGCCCAGCGAGGCGATCGCCGGTCCGCCCAGCGGCATGATGACGCGGGTGAACAGGCGGATCTCGCCGGCGCCGTCCAGCCGTGCGGCCTCCAGCAGCTCCTTCGGGATCTCCGCGAAGAAGTTGCGCAGCAGGAACACCGCGAAGGGGAGACCGAAGGCGGTGTGGAAGAGCACCACGCCGGGGATGGTCTCGAAGAGTCCCACCGCGTTGAACAGCTTCGCGACCGGGATCAGCGCCACCTGGATGGGGACGACCAGCAGGCCGACGACGACCAGGAACCACCAGTCCCGGCCGGGGAAGTCCATCCAGGCGAAGGCGTATCCGGCGAGCGAGCCGATGACGATGACCAGCACCGTCGACGGGATCGTGATCGCGATGGTCACGCCGAGCGAGCCGGTGATGGCGTCGTTGGCGAACAGCGCCTCGTAGTTCGCGCCGGTCAGCTGGCCCGGGTCGGTGAAGACCGTCCACCAGCCCGAGTCGGCGATGTCGGCCGAGTCGCGGAAGGACGAGCTCAGCAGGCCGGCCGTCGGCATCAGCCAGATCAGGGCGATGACGACGAGGGCGAACCGTACGAACGTGCCGCCGGTGAGCGAGGTGAGCCGGGAGGCGACGGTGCGCCGGGGCTTTCCGTCGGCGGGTCCGGTCCCGGAGCCCGCCGCGGGTGCGGCCTGCTCCTTCCCGGGGGCCGGCACGGCCGGCGCGGGAGTGGGGGTACTCATCGTCGGTTCTCCCTCCGCAGGCGGCGGATGTTGATGACCATCACCGGCAGGACGAGCAGCAGCAGGAGCACCGCGAAGGCGCTGCCGAGGCCCTGGTTGGCGCCGCCACCGAAGGACACCAGGTAGAGCTGGAGGGCGAGGACGCTCGCATCGGACTGCACCGCGCTGGGCGCGATGATGTACACGAGGTCGAAGATCTTCATCACGTTGATCATCAGCGTGACGAGGACGACGCCGAGCACCGGTGCGAGCAGTGGCACGGTCACCTTGCGGAAGACCTGCCATTCGCTGGCGCCGTCGACGCGTGCGGCCTCCAGGATCTCCCGGGGGACGCTGGCCAGTCCGGCGGCGATCAGCACCATCGCGAAGCCGGCCCACATCCAGAGGTAGGAGCCGATGATCGCGGGTGTGACGAGTGCCGGGCCGAGCCAGTCGACGCCGTTGTACGGTTCGGCGAAGTTGGCGGCCGGCAGTCGCAGGGTCGCGCCTTCGGCCTCCGCCGGCAGCGCGTAGGTGCCGTCCGCGCCCGTGGTCGCGGTGGCGACGACCTCGCCGTCCTTGACCGCCTCGACGGCGATCCCGGCGAGGGCCTTCTCCTCCGGGTCGATCGCGCCGGCCTCGCCGCCGCCTCCCGGGGTGAAGTCCAGCCAGACGGTGCCGGTGACCTCGCCGCCGGAGGGCTGGGCGGTTCCCGCGGTCGCGGCCTGGGCCACGTCCTGCGGGGGCACGCCGACCAGCGGCAGGTTCGTCGGGTCGGCCGAGCCGACGGCGTCGGCGGTGACGAAGCCGCCGCCCTTGATCTCCTCCAGCCCGGCGTTCGGACGCGGCCGGGCGCCCGGCCAGGCGGAGGACTCGGCGAAGGTGTCGTGGACGCCGACCCACACGGCGTTGGCGACACCGCGATCGGGCTCCTGCTCGTAGACGAGCCGGAAGATGATGCCGACGGCCAGCATGGAGATCGCCATCGGCATGAAGATGATCAGCTTGAACGCGGTGGCGAACCGGAGCCTGTCGGTCAGTACGGCGAACATCAGACCGAGCAGGGTGGCGATCGACGGCGCGACGATCACCCATATCAGAGTGTTCTGGACCGAGGTCAGGTTGTCGGGATCGGTGAAGATCTCGACGTAGTTGGCCAGACCGACGAAGGAGTCGCCCGCAGCGTCGAAGAAGCTGCGCCAGACCGAGTAGCCGATGGGGTAGACGACGAGTGCGCCGAGCAGCAGGAAGGCCGGGAGCAGGAAGCTGACGGCCACCCAGGGGCGGGCGCGCATCGCTGACACGCGCCCGCCCGCACCCGTACGGGCAGAGCTGCCGCCTGGACTGCTGGACTGGTCAGGTTCATCAGTTCCACGGCTTCCGGGATCCTCGACTACAGGAGCCCCGGAGCCACCCGCGGATGCTTGGGACATGAGAGATGGTCTCCTGCTGTCAGTTGCCGAACGCCTTGGCGGCGGACTTCTCGAGAGCCTGCATGGCGCCCTCGACGTCCTCGGGGTTCTTCAGGAAGTCCTGCAGGGCCTTCCACTCGCCCTCGCCCTTGGTGCCGCCGAAGGCCGCGGGGGCCTGGTCGGACATGTCGAAGCGGAAGTCGTCGCCCGAGTCGATGAGCGCCTGGGCGATCTCACGCTGGACGTCGTCCGGGTACGCGGCGGTGTCCAGGCCCTTGTTCGGGGACAGGAAGCCGCCCTGCTCGGCCATGATGCCTGCGGCGTCCTTGGAGGCGAGGAAGGTCATCATGGCGTGGGCGGCCTTGGTGTCCTTCAGCGCCACCGCGGCGTCGCCCGCCGTCACGACCGGGGAGTCGCCCTCGCCGACGGCCGGGAACGGGAAGACCTGCGCGTCGGAGCCGATCTTGGCGTCGGTGTCGCTGGCGATGGTGACGCCGACGAAGTCGCCCTCGTAGACCATGGCGGCCTGCGGGGCCTCCAGGTCGGAGAAGGTCTTGGTGACCGACTCCGGGAACGGCGTCTGCAGAGCGCCGCTCTTGCCGCCGGTGAGCAGCTGGTCCTCGCCGAAGAGCTCGCCGAGCGTGGTCAGCGCCTTCTCCACGGAGGGGTCGGTCCACTTGATCTCGTGGGCTGCCAGCTTGTCGTACATCTCCGGGCCGGCCTGCGAGAGGTAGACGTTCTCGAACCAGTCGGTCAGGGTCCAGCCGTCGGCGCCGCCGACGGAGACCGGCTCGACACCGGAGTCGGCCACGAGCTGCGCCGTGTCGAGGAAGTCCTGCCAGCTCTTCGGCTCCTCCGCGCCCGCGTTCTCGAAGGCGGCGGTGTTGTACCAGACCAGCGACTTGTTCGCGGCCTTGAAGTAGGCGCCGTACTGCTTGCCGTCGGCCTGGCCGAGTTCCTTCCAGCCGTCGGAGTAGTTCTCGTCGAGCTGCTCCTGGGTGGCCTTGTCGACCGGCTTGAGCCAGCCCTTCTCCGCGAACTGCTTCAGGACGCCCACCTGCGGCAGCATCGCGACGTCCGGCGGTGCGCCGCCCTCGATCTTGGAACCGATGAACGTCGCGACGTTGTCGCCGGTCGGGACGAACTCGACCTCGGCACCGGTGCGCTTCTCGAACTCCTTCAGCGCGGTCTCGAAGTTCTTCTGCTCCGGACCGGTCCACACGGCGGCGACCTGGACGGTCTCGCCCTTCAGGTCCGGCAGTTCGACGGTCGCCTTGACGTCCTCGCTGCCGCCGGTGTTCTCGGTGTCGTCGCCACCGCCGCCGCCACAGGCGGCGGTGAGGGAGAGGGCGAGCGCGGCGGTGGTGGCCGCGGCGGCGCGCCGGGCGCGGCCTCCGCCTGCGTTACGGATTCTCATCCGGTTGTTCCTTCCTCGCGGTTCGAGCCTGTCGGCTCCCGGGACGTCCGCCCCGGGAGCCGGGTCAGGCGGTGATGTGGTCGCTGATCCACCACGCGGCGGTGGATCCGGGCAGGTCGCCGCCCGTGTACGGGCCACTTGCCAGCAGCGGTGCGCCCGGGACGGGTGCGGGTGCCGGCGCGGTGCCGAAGTTGACGGCGCAGATGAGCCCGTCGCCTCGGACGAAGGTCAGGACGCTGGGCGGGGAGTCCAGCCAGCGCAGCTCGCCGGTGCCGAGCTGCGGCAGCGTCTGGCGGAGCTGGAGCGCCTCGCGGTAGAGGTGCCAGAAGGAGTGCGGGTCGGCGAGCGCCCGGTCGGTGGCGTGGTCCGCGAACCATTCGGGCTGCGGCAGCCACGGCGGCCGGGTCGGCTCCATCCCGGAGGAGGTGAAGCCGAACGGCGAGGCGTGCCCGGACCACGGCAGCGGCACGCGGCAGCCGTCCCGGACCCGGCTGCGGTTGCCGGTGCGCCGGAAGATCGGGTCGGTGAGCAGCTCGTCGGGCAGGTCCACCTCGGGCAGACCCAGCTCCTCGCCCTGGTAGACGTACGCGCTGCCGGGCAGCGCCAGCATCAGCAGCGCGGAGGCGCGTGCACGGTCGGAACCGAGGCAGCGGCCGTCGCCGGAGGCTTCGGCGTAGCGGGTGACCGAGCGGATCTGGTCGTGGTTGTTCAGCACCCAGGTGGTGGTGGAGCCGGTGCCGGCGATGTCGCGCATCGCTTCGGCGATCGACGTGCGGAAGGCGTCGGCGTTCCACGGCGCGCTCAGCAGGTCGAAGAAGAACGCCTGGTGCAGCTCGTCGGGCCGGATGTAGCGGGCGTGCTCGCGGGCGTTGGCCACGGACACCTCGCCGACCAGCAGCCGGTCGTGGCCGTCCTCGGCGGTGTACTCCTCGCACACCGCCCGCCAGCGGCGCCACACGTCGTGCACCTCGGGCTGGTTCCAGGCCAGCGGGTTGACCGAGTCCCGGGAGCGCTCGTCGGCGTGCGGGTCGTCGGAGTCCGGCAGGTCCGGGTGCTTGAACAGGCCGGCGGCGACGTCGATGCGGAAGCCGTCGATGCCGCGGTCGAGCCAGAACCGCAGGACGCGGTCGAACTCGTCGCCGACCTCGGGGTTGCGCCAGTTCAGGTCCGGCTGCTCGGGGGTGAACATGTGCAGGTACCACTGCCCGGGCGTGCCGTCCGGCTCGGTGACCCGGCTCCAGGCCGGTCCGCCGAACATGGCGTGCCAGTTGTTCGGCGGCTCCTCGCCGTCCTCGCCGCGGCCGTCGGCGAAGTGGAACCGCTCGCGGGCCGCGGAGCCGGGCTCGGCCGTCAGTGCCTCGCGGAACCAGACGTGGTCGCTGGAGCAGTGGTTGGGGACGATGTCCAGCAGCAGTCGCATGCCGAGCCGGCGGGCGTCGGCGACGAGGCGGTCGAACTCCTCCAGGTCGCCGTAGACCGGGTCGACGTCGCAGTAGTCGGCGACGTCGTAGCCGTGGTCGTGCTGCGGCGAGGGGTAGAACGGGCTGAGCCACACGCCGTCCACGCCGAGCTTCTTCAGATAGGGCAGGCCCGTTCTCACGCCGGCGAGATCGCCGATGCCGTCCCCGGTGCTGTCCAGGAAGCTCCTGACGTACACCTGGTAGATGACCGCATCACGCCACCACTGCTCCGTGGCGCGGCTGGTGCGGGGCGGGAGGCCGTTCACGGCCGGGGCTGCCAACATCTTTCGCTGACCTGTACCTGACTCTCGGAGTTGCGCAGAGGCGACCACAGACGGGGTCGTCGGTTACATGCATGTTAAGTAAGGCCAGTGAGCCAGTGTCAACGAACGTGCAGAAGCTCGAGGGGAATGCCCGGTTTTGTGTCGAGCATCGTGAGCGGGCCGCTACCTAACTGTTAAGTAGCAAGTCCAGCGGTCAAGAGACGCCGAGGGTACGGACGGCGCCGACCTGTGCAGCGGTCCGCGGACGTCAGTCCTCGCGGGCGATGGCCGTCAGTTCCCGGCGCAGCCGGTTCACGGCGTCGCCGGGGGACTGGCGCAGCGACAGCACGTCGTGCGCCACCGCCTGCACGGCCAGGCTCACCTGGTCGTAGCGCGGGCTCTTGGGACGCGGCTCGGCGGTAAGGATGCTCTTCCTGAGCGTCGGAAGATAGGGGTGTTCCCCTACCAGTTCCGGATCGTTGTAGAGATCCGCGCGCACCGGCGGGAGGGCGCCCTCGGTCAGCACGCGCCGCTGCACCGGCTCGCTCGTCAGGTAGGCGATCAGGTCCGCGGCGGACTCGCGGTGCCGGGAGTGGGCGCTGACCGCCAGGTTGGAGCCGCCGAGCACGCTCGTGCCCGGCCCGTCCGGCCCGGGGATGCGGACGGCGCCGACCTTCCCCGCCACCGCCGAGTCCTCGTCGCCGTTGGCGAGCTGGTACACGTACGGCCAGTTGCGCAGGAACAGCAGCTCGCCCTTCTGGAAGGCGATCCGCGACTCCTCCTCCTTGTAGCCGAGCGCCTCGCGGGGGATCCAGCCCTCCCGCACCCCGCCGGCCAGGAACTCCAGACCGTCGCGGGTCGCCCCGTTCACGGTGACCTTCGCGCCCTCGTCGCCGAGCAGCGAGCCTCCGGAGGACCGCACCGCCTCGGTGACGTTCGCGGTCAGCCCCTCGTACGGCAGGAACTGCCCGGCGTAGCCGTCCAGGTCGTACTTCGGGGCGATCTCCCGCGCCTGGCGGGCGAGTTCGTCCCAGGTTCGGGGCGGCTCGACGCCCTCCTTCGCCAGCACGTCCTTGCGGTAGTACAGCAGCCCCGCGTTGGTGACGTAGGGGACGGCGTACAGCCGGTCGTCGAAGGTCGCCGTGTCCAGCACCGGCGGGAGGAAGCTGTCCAGCGGGAAACGGGACCGGTCCAGCGGCGAGATCCATCCGGCGGCGGCGAACTCCGACGTCCACGCCACGTCGATGTTGAGGATGTCGAAGCGCGGACTCCCCGAACGCAGCTCGGTGATCATCTGCGACCGCGTCTCGTCAGCCGAGTCCGGCAGCTCGACCAGCTTCACCCGCTGACCGGGGTGCTCCCGGTTCCAGTCCCGCAGGAGCGGGCCCAGGTAGCGGGTGAGGTCGCCGGCCGTGGCCAGCGTCATCGGCCCCCGCTCGTCCGGCCGTTCGTCCTGCTGCGCGCAGGCCGTATAGCCGGTCACCAGCAGGGCGGTCACCAGAAGGCTCCTGCCTGCGGCCCGCATCCACCGCATTTTCGGTGCCTCCCTCAGATCGTCGGCCGGTTCCTTGCCCCGGTGATCCGGGCTCATATATACCCGTTAGGCATGGGCGATACTAGGGTGTGGCGACCGGGCCGGGGAGGGTCGGGGAGCGGGCCCCGGTGGCGGCCCTACGACAAGGGGTGGTGAGCGCACCACACCGCAGGCCCGAACCGGAGGAGGAGAGCGCGCGTGCGTCTGCCGCTCATGGCCCTCCTCGCCCGTGGCCCGGCGCACGGCTACGAGCTCAAGGGAGAGCTTGAGAAGCTTCTGGGCAGCGCGTACCCTCAGCCCAACGTCGGGCAGATCTACGTCACCCTCGGGCGACTCGAGAAGTCGGGCCTGATCGAGGGCGAGGACGTCACACAGACCAATCGCCCCAACAAGCGCACCTACCGGCTGACCCAGGCCGGGCGCGAGGCCGTTCTCGCGTGGTTCGAGGAGACGACGGACGAGCCGCGTATCCGGGACGAGTTCTTCATGAAACTCGCCCTGGCCACGCACTCCGGCCTGGCCGACCAGATCACTCTGATCAACAAACAGCGGCGTCAGTACCTCAACACCATGCGTGACCTGTCGAAGCTGGCGGTGGCGGGGGACCGGGACAACCGGATAGCCCAGCTGCTGATCGAGGGCGCGATGCTGCACCTGCAGGCCGACCTCGACTGGCTCGAGCGCTGCCAGGAGGAGCTGGAATGAGCGAGGACGCGGACTCCGCCCGAGCGGCGGAGGCGGCCGACGGCGCCCGCGAGAGCGAGCCGCTGGTGCGCGCCCGCGGCCTCACCAAGACCCATCGCGGCGAAGGCGCCCCCGTGTACGCCGTCCGCGGCGTCGACCTGGAGGTGCGGCGCGGCGAGTTCGTCGCCGTCACCGGCCCCTCCGGCGCCGGCAAGTCCACCCTGCTGCACCTGCTGGGAGGTCTCCAGCGTCCCGACGGCGGCAGCCTGTGGATCGACGGCCGCTGCATGGACGACCTCAGCGAGTCCCGCTGGGCCGTGACCCGGCGCAGCGGCATCGGCATCGTCTTCCAGTTCTTCAACCTGGTGACGAACCTCACCGTCGCCGACAACATCGAGCTGCCCGCCCTCCTGGCCGGCGCCTCCCCCCGGGACGCCCGCGCCGGGCGGCGCGAACTTCTCGACGAACTGGGTCTCACGGGCAAGGAACGCGCCATGCCGGCCGAACTGTCCGGCGGCGAACAGCAGCGCGTCGCCCTGGCCCGCGCCCTGGTCAACCACCCCGGCATCCTGCTCGCCGACGAGCCCGCCGGCAGCCTGGACAGCAAGGGCACCCGCGAGGTCATCCGCCTGCTCGGCCGCTTCCACCAGCGCGGCCAGACCATCGTCATGGTCACCCACGACGCGCGGATGGCCAGTGCCGCCGACCGTGTCATCAGCTTCTTCGACGGGCGCATCCTCGATGACGCCGACCTCGCCGCCGGCGGCGGCAACCGTTCCGGCAAGGCTCCCGGGGGCGTCACCGGCGTGCTGGAACTGGGCACGTGACCGTGCGGGCGACCCTGCGCTGGGCGCACGCCGACCTGCGGGCCCACCGGGGACAGACCCTGTTCACCGTCCTCACCACCGCAGGCATCATCGCCTCCCTCGTGCTCGCCGCGGCGCTGTTCAGCTACGCCACCAACCCGTGGGAGCGCGTCTTCACCCAGACCCGCGGCGCCCACGTCTGGCTCCACACCACCGCCGACGCCCCCGCAGGTGAACTCGTCTTCCTCGACGGCATCGGCGACGCGGCCGGGCCGTACCCCACCACCCGCACGTCCGCCGAGGCGCGCGGTGTCCGGGCCGGGGTGGAACTGCGTTCCGCGGACGCGACCGAGCCCCGGGTCGCCCGCCCCCAGATCACCGCCGGCGACTGGCTCGACCCCGGCGACCCCGACGGCATCGTGCTGGAGCGCTCGCTCGCCGAGGCCCTGTGGGTCGAACCCGGCGACGCCCTCACCTTCCCCGGCGGGGAGGCGGCCGACGGCCCGCAGACGCTGGAAGTCGTCGGCGTGGCCGAGACCGCCGAACTCCACTACCGGCCCGGCGAACAGCCCGGCATCGCCTGGGCCCTGCCCGACGCCTTCGCCCGCACCGCCGCCGAGGGCCGGGGCGGCCAGGCGGTCGGGCTGCGCCTGAAACATCCCGAAGACCTGGACTTCCTCGTCCAGCGCGCGGTCACGGTGCTCGGCGCCGACCAGGTCACCCAGGTCACCAAGTGGCAGGAGGCCCGCGCCGACGCGGAGGACGGCTACCGCCTCCTCGGCCTGGTCTTCGGCATCTTCGGGTTCGGTGCGCTGCTCGCCGGCGCCCTCGTCGCCTCCGGCGCGATCAGCACCCGCATCCGGGGACAGCTCCGCGACATCTCCGTGCTCAAGGCCATCGGCTTCACCCCCGGCCAGGTCGTCCGCGTCTTCCTCGCCCAGCACCTGGGCATGGCACTCCTCGCGGTCGCCGTCGGCAACGGCCTGACCCTCGCCCTCGGCCCCCACATACCCGGCCGCATCGGCGAGGCGATGTCGGTGTGGCACCAGCTCCCCGGACACCTGCTGCTGCTCGCCGGCATCCCGGCCGGAGCGGTGCTCGTCATCGTCGTCGCCACCACGCTCGCCGCCTGGCGCGCCGGACGGGTGCCGCCGGTGCCCGCCTCTCGCGCCGCCCTGCCGTCCGCCGGCCCGGTCACCCCGCTCACCCGGCGCTTCCTCGGCCTGTCCTTCTCCTCCACCGTCCTCCTCGGCTGGCGCGGCGCCTTCCCGCGCCGCGCCCGCGCCGTCACCGCCGTCGCCCGGCTCACCGTCCCGCTCACGCTCATCACCATCGCGCTGAGCGTGTGGACCACCATCGACCGCTTCCAGGAGGCCCCCGGAAGCATCGGCCTGCCCGCGGCTCTGACCGCCCGCTCCGCGCAGGGCGGCGAACTCGGTCCGCAGGAGACCCGGCGCCTGCTCGCCGAGCACCGCGAGGTCGAGGCCGTCCACCCCGGGGCGGAGGTCGCCGCCCTCGTCCCCGGCCAGACCGGCACCATCACCCTGCGCGGCCTGGGCACGGAGGACGACCCCTACCCGTTCACCCTCGCCGAGGGTGAGTACCCCGACGGGCCCGACGAGGCCGTCGCGGGGCAGGGGCTGATGGACCTGCTGCAGGTCGAGATCGGCGACTGGGTGCGGATGACCGTCGAGGGCAGACCGCAGATCCTGCACCTCGTCGGCCGCAGCCTCGAACCCGAGGACGGCGGGAAGGTCGTCTCCACCTCGCTGGACACCCTGCGCGAACGCGACGCCGACCTGCGGCCGGAGTTCTCCCTGCTGCTGCTCGAACCCGGCGCCGACCCGCGCGCCGTCAGCTCCCAGCTCGCCGAGAACGCCCCCGGCGGCCTGGAGATATGGGAGGTCCCCAACCCTGCGGACGGGCTCGCCCCCGCGCTGTGGGGGATCGCCGGACTGGTCACCGTCCTCGCGCTGATCGGCCTCACCGAACTCCTCACGTCCATCGGCTCGTTCGTCCGCGACCGGAGCCGCGACCTGCTCGCCCTGCGGGCCATCGGGCTCACGCCCCGGCAGATCAGCGGCGTCATCGTGGCCTCGGCGGGCTTCATCTCGCTGGCCGCGGCGCTCATCGGCACCACGCTGGGCGTGCTGCTCAGCGGCTGGCTCATCGACCTCCAGGGAGCGATGAGCGGCATCGGCTCGGGCATCGCCGCGCTGCCGTCCTTCTGGACCCTCCTCGCCCTCGCGGCCGCCGCGGTGTGCGGCGCCGTCGCCGCAGCCGCCCTCCCGGCGGCCCGCATCACCCGCCGCCGCCTCGCCGATTCGCTCAGCGCGACGCTCTGATCCGTCGGGGCGCACGGCGTGTGAGCCGGCCGGGGCTTCCTCCTCCGGGTCGGCGGCTCGGCGGACGGCGGAGGGCGGCCGACGTCGGGAGGTGACCTTCACTCGTCGCCGCCGCCCTCGCGGATCCACGCGCATGCGGCCGTGGCACTGCCTGTGCCCGCCCGCGGGTTCTCACACGCTGGACGGGCTGGGAGCGGCCGGGCGGGCGGCGCGGGTCATGGCGCTGGCCAGGAGGGCGAGGTCGGTCGGCCCGTTGCCCAGTTCGCGGACCGTGCGGCGGGTCGGGGGGTCGCCCGCCCGCGCCCAGTCGAGCGGGACGACCGTCGGCCGGAGCGTGGCCGTGCGGGGGATGCGCCCGGAGACCCGCCCGCCCTGGAAGGGGAGGGAGGTGCCGTCCGGGAGGCGCAGGGAGCCGCGGCCGGGAACCGGGTCGTCGCCGTCGCGCCCGGTGAGACGCACCTCGAACGCGGCGCCGCGCGCCGTCGCGGTGTCGGCGACGGCGTCGGGGCGGCCGGAGGCGGCGACCAGGTGCACGCCGAGCCGCGCACCGTCGCGGGCCACGGCCTCCAGCGCGCGGACGACCGAACCGGCCGACGGCCGCCCCGGGTTGCCCAGCGCCGGGTCGACCAGGGTGTCGAAGTCGTCGACCAGGACGACCAGCCGGGGCAGCGGGGGCGCGGCGTGGCGTGCCGTGCCTGCCGTGCCGAGCGGGCGGCGAGGGGAGACCACGCGGGTGGCGTCCGGCGGAGGGCCGTCGGAGGACCGGCCGTCGGCGACGAGTTCGGCGCGGCGTTTCAGTTCGGCGCTGAGCGACTGGGCGAACTCCCGCATCCGCACCGGGTCGCCCGCGACGAGGTGGTCCCCGGCGGGCGGCAGGTCCGCGCACCCGGACAGGCCGCCGCCGGCGGTCGCACGGTCCGCGTCGCCGTCGACGAGCAGCAGGGCGAGCCGGTCGGCGGGCGTGTCGGCCGCCAGCGAGGCGGCGACCGCGCGTAGCAGCTCCGTCTTGCCCGAACCGGCAGGACCGGTGAGGAGGAGGTGCGGGTGCGTGGCGGTGAGCGCGGCGGCGACCGGACCGCGCGGTCCCGCTCCCAGGGTGAGCGGCAGCCGGGTCGGCTGCGCGGCGGAAGCCGCCCACCGGGAGAGCAGCGCCGCCGGGGTGGCCCGCGCCAGGCCCAGCTCGTCGAGCAGCCGGCACGTCCGGGGCAGGGCGGCCGGGACGCGCGGGACGTCCGCGGCGCCACCGGACCCGGCCGGGGAGCCGTCGGCCTCGCGCAGCGGTGCAAGCGCGCGCGCGAAGCGCTCGGCCCAGGCGGCGGACACGCCGTCCATCGTGGCCACCGTGCCGTCCGCGTGCCGGCGGCCGGGGCGCACTATCCGTACGGCGGTCGCCACCGCGCCGCTGAGGAGCGCGAACGTGCCGCACGAGCGGAACGGCGGTGACGCCTCACCGGCGGCGCGGACGGTGTCGTCCAGCGGGGAGGCCGGTGTCGCCGACGGCGTCTCGGCCAGGCACAGCACATGGATGCCCGCCGCGGCGCCCTCGGCGGCCAGCCGGGCGACGGCGTCCCGCACGGGGGCCGGGCCGGGGTCGCCGTCCACGACCAGAACGGTGCGCGGGCCCCGGTACGCGGCGGGGGAGACGGATGCGGTCTCGTCGAGGCGGCGGACCAGTTCGCTCGTGCGGGCGGCGGCCTGGTCGCCGTCGTAGGCGACGAGCAGGCGGCAGTCCTGTCCGTGCGCGGGCCGTACGTGGGGCAGCCAGCCGAGCCAGGCCCACTCCCGGGTGCGGTCGGTCTCGTCGCGCGCACGGTCGGCGGCGATGAGCACGGTCTCCAGCGCGCCGGGCCCGTGCAGGGCGGTGAGTTGGGCGAGGAGCGCGCGGGCCAGCGCGGCGAGCCGCGCGCGGGGCCCGGCCATGCCGAGGGAACCGGAGGTGCGGAGATCCACGGTGACCGGCTCGCCCGGCCCGTGGCTGCGGTGCGCGATGCCGATCCGCACGGTCAGGGCGTGCGGGTGCTGCGCCCCGCGCCCCCACAGCAGGGGGCCCGGGCCCAGTGCGGTCAGCAGCACGGCGGCGAGGTCGGGCCGCGTCACGTCCGCCGCGGCGGGGCCGCCTTCCGGTGGCCCGGGGGCGCGGCGGGTGGCAGCCCCGCCGCGGGCGTCGAGGCCCGGCGCCGCCTCCGCCCGCCAGGTCGCCCACTTCCGCGCCCAGCCCGTGAGCCCTCTGCCCGACGGCCCCGACGGCCCCGACGGCCCCGACGGCCCCGACGGTGCGGCGTCGCGGTGCGCGGCCTCCGTCCCGCCCTCCGGTTCCGTGCGGCGGCCGTCCGCGACAGACATGCCGGGCGGGCCGGGCGGGCCGGTCGTCGGTTCGGGGCCGCGACGGGCGGCGGTCCCGCCGCCGGGGGCGCGGTTGGGGGTGTGGCTGGGGGACGGAACGCCGGGCGTTCCCGGCGCCTCCGGGCCGGCCACGGGGCTCGGTGCAGGAGCCGGCTCGCCGGGGCCGTCGTCGGCGCCGAGGACTCCCGGCTGTGCGAGGCGGAGGCGGCCCTCGCCGTCCGGGACGGTGCCGAGCGGTACGGCGTCGCCGTCGGAGGTCTGGACGCGTGCCGCGGACTCGCCGAGGCGGACGGTGGCCCCCGCCCGCAGCGGCACCGTGCGGCCGCTCGGCACGTCCGAGCCGTCGAGCGCCGTCCCGTTGGTCGACTCCAGGTCGGTCACGGTCAGCTGTCCGGAGTCGGTGACCGTCACCGCGCAGTGCAGCCGGGAGACGTCGGGGTCGTCGAGGGGCACGTCGGCTTCTGCGGAGCGGCCGAGCGTGACCCGTCCGCCGTGCAGGAGGTGCACGCCGCCCGCGTCGGGTCCGGCGACCACGTGCAGCCGGGCCCGCGCGCCGCCGGACGCCTCCGCGTGCGCGGCGGGGGAGGGGGCGTACAGCGACACCTCCGCGCCGTCGACCAGCGGAGGTGCGCCGACGATCTGCCGATGCGGGTCCAGCCGGCGTTCGCCGACGTACACCGGCACCGTCTCGTGACCCCGGTCGCGGTCGCGTTCGGGGCGCTCGCTCCGCTCGGCGCCGTCCGGGGCGCCGGCGGCCGCGGCGACCAGCCCCTCCGCGATGGTGGCCAGGACGGTGCCGCTCGGGGCCGTGACGACGACGTCGGTCGCACGCGCGGCGGCCTGCCCGCCGCGCGACGCCAGGACGCCCAGACGGATCTGCATCGGTCCCTCCCGCTTCCCACCACCGCGTGCGTCTGCTCCCGCAGGCGCTCTCCGGCATCCTCGCATCCGGCGCCGACATCCGGCCGCGCCCGCACCGCCACATGATCTTGATTGGCGCGTTCGGTGCGCAAGGTGTCCGAGTGGGATTGTGCGTGATCCAGCCACGATCGGTCCGGCCCCGGGAGCGATCGCTCCCGGTCTCCGTCGCCGGGGCGCCGCCGGTGTGGGAGATCCCCCGGTCTTTCGCCGCGGGGCGCGCGCCCGGTGTCCGGGAAGACGCCCGTGCGGGAACCTGCGGCCCCGCCCCGCACGTCTTCGACAGGAAGCGGTCGCCCCCGGTCCCGCAGGGCCCGCGTACGATCGCCTCGGCCCGGCCGCCGCCCGGCGCGACGGCCGTACAGTGGGCGGGACAGCAGTGCGAGACCCAAGGAGCGCATGACGTGCGGCCGGTAGGCAGCAAGTATCTCCTCGAGGAGCAGCTCGGGCGCGGGGCCACAGGCACGGTGTGGCGGGCGCGGCAGCGGGAGGTCGCGGGGGACGAGGCCGCGGTCGCCGGGCACCCCGGTGAGGCCGTGGCAATCAAGGTGCTGCGCGAGGAGCTCGCCCACGACCCCGACGTGGTGATGCGCTTCCTGCGCGAGAGGTCCGCCCTGCTGCGCCTCACCCACCGCAACATCGTCCGCACCCGCGACCTCGTCGTGGAGGGCGACCTGCTGGCGCTGGTGATGGATCTGGTCGAGGGCCCCGACCTGCACCGCTACCTGCGGGAGAACGGCACGTTCTCCCCGGTCGGCGCCGCTCTGCTGACCGCCCAGATCGCCGACGCGCTGGCCGCCAGCCACGCGGACGGCGTGGTGCACCGTGACCTGAAACCGGCCAACGTGCTGCTGGCCGAGGGCCCCGACGGCATGCACCCGATGCTCACCGACTTCGGCATCGCCCGCCTCGCCGACTCGCCCGGCCTCACCCGCACCCAGGAGTTCGTCGGCACCCCGGCCTACGTGGCGCCCGAGTCGGCCGAGGGCCGTGAGCAGACCTCCGCCGTCGACGTGTACGGCGCGGGCATTCTGCTCTACGAACTCATCAGCGGACGCCCGCCGTTCGGTGGCGAATCCACGCTGCAGGTGCTGCGCCGCCACCTCGACGACGAGCCGCAGCGTCCCCCCGGTGTCCCCGACCCGCTGTGGACGGTGATCGAGCGCTGCCTGCGCAAGCAGCCCGCCCAGCGCCCCAGCGCCGTCAACCTCGGACGTGCCCTGCGGACGGTCGCGGCGGGCATCGGCGCGCAGGCCACCCCGCAGCAGGCGGGCGCCGCGATGGGCGTCGCCGCGCTGCTCGCGCCCGACCCCGAGCCGACGACCGTGCCGGACGGCCGGCTGATCGGCGATTCCGCGCCGACCGAGGTCCTGCCGCAGGGTGGCGCAGCCGCGTACGACGGTCAGGGCGGCCCGGGGCAGGGCGGTTACGGGTACGACCCGAACGCCGCCACCAGCGTGATGCCGCAGACCGGCGGACCCGGCGGACCCGGCGGCTATGGCGCCCCCGGCGCCCCCGGCGGCTCCGAGGACGCCACCCGCGTCATGCCCACCGGCGGTCCAGGCGGTCCCGGCGGACCGGGCGGCCCGCAGCAGTACCCCGAGCAGCCCCCGCAGCCGGACGGCCCCCACCCGTGGGAGAGCCAGCTGCGCGCGGCCCGCGACCGCAACGAGCAGACCCAGGTCCAGCCGCTCGACCCGTCCCTCGACCCGCTGCGCCGCCGCCCCCAGCGCCGGGCTCAGCAGCCCCCGCCGCCGCAGGCACGCCCGCAGCAGCAGCGCCCGCAGCCCCGCCGGCAGTCCTACGGCGGCGCCCCGGAGGCGCCGTCCCGCCCGCCGGCGCGCCGCCCCGAACGGCCCGCCCCGCAGCGGTACGAGCCCCGGCGCCCCGCGCCGCGCGAGGCACCGGCCCGCGAGCCGCGCCGCCGCAGCGCGAACCCGACGCGCATCCCCGGTCTGGGCTGCCTGAAGGGCTGCCTGGTCTCGATCCTGATCCTGGTCGTCATCGCCGTGCTGGTGTGGAACTTCACGCCGCTGCCGGAGTGGTGGGAGACCGGTCAGCAGTGGTGGGATCAGACCAAGGAGTTCTTCAACGACGTCGGCGACTTCTTCAGCAGCGCCGAGGACGCCACCGGCGGGCAGTAGCACCCTCCGGACGGCACGTCACCGGGGAGATTTGTCGACTCTGGGAGGGTAAAACCCTCGCATTCACGACATGTCACCCCCGTTTTCCCGCCCGCAGGGGCCCACGGCGCGTACTTTGTCGCCGTGCGGCCCCTCTTCCGTGACGGCGGGGCCGGTCACTCGGCGCACTCGGCTCACCCCACCCGGCTTCAGCGAGGGACGGAACGTGGCACGGAAGATCGGCAGTCGCTACACCGCTCGGCAGATCATCGGACGCGGCAGCGCGGGCACCGTATGGCTCGCGGACGGCCCCGACGGCCCGGTCGCCGTCAAGCTGCTGCGGGACGACCTGGCCTCGGACGAGAACCTGGTCGACCGCTTCGTGCAGGAACGGGCCGCGCTGCTCTCCCTCGACCACCCGCACGTCGTCGGCGTGCGCGACCTGGTCGTGGACGGCACCGACCTCGCCCTGGTCATGGACCTGGTCCGGGGCACCGACCTGCGCACCCGGCTGGAACGCGAACGACGCCTCGCGCCCGAGGTCGCCGTCGCGATCTGCGCGGACGTCGCCGGCGCGCTCGCCGCCGCCCACGCCGCGGGCGTCGTCCACCGTGACGTGAAGCCGGAGAACGTGCTGCTCGACGCGCACGGCCCCGGCGGGCCGGGCGGAGCGCCGCCGGCTCTGCTCACCGACTTCGGCGTGGCCAAGCTCATCGACTCGCCCCGGCGGCGGGCCGCCGCAGGGCTCCCGGCGGGCGCCGCCGGGAGCGCCTCGGGACCGGGCGCGGCGACGGGGGGCGAGCGCACCCCGCGCGGACTCATCGGCACCCCCGACTACCTGGCCCCCGAACTCGTCGAAGGGCTGCCGCCGCGTGCCTTCGTCGACGTCTACGCCCTCGCCACCGTGCTCTACGAGCTGCTCGCCGGATTCACGCCGTTCGGCGGCGGACACCCCGGCGCGGTGCTGCGGCGGCACGTCACCGAGACCGTCGCCCCGCTGCCCGGCATCCCGGACGAGCTGTGGCAGGTCGTCCACCAGTGCCTGGCGAAAGCCCCGGCGTCCCGCCTGCGCGCCCCCGAACTGTCGGAGCGGCTGCGCGAGGTGCTGCCCCTGCTGCGGGGTCTGCCGCCGCTGGACATCGACGACCACGCGGACGAGCAGTACGACGCCGCCGACGGTGCCGCGCCCGCCGCCGCGGGCGCCGACGGGGCGGCCGTCCCGGCGCAGGCGCGACCGGAGCCGGGGCCGGGGCGCGCCGCGGTGCCGCTGGTGCGCAGCAGCGCGAGCCCCGACGCGAACCGCGACACCCACACCTCGATGCGGGTGCCCGGCGCGGACGAGCTGGCCGGCGGCGCCCACGGTACGGCGCGTACGCCGCGGGCGGCGGGTGCGCGCCGGGCCGGTTCGGCGCGCAACCGTGCGGCCGCCGCGGGGCGGCGGCGCCTGGTGCTGGCGGTCGCGGGAGTCGCCGTTGCCGCGGCGGTCGGTGTCGGAGGGTGGCTCGCGGCCGGGGACGACGACGCCTCGACGCGCCCCGCGCCCGCCGTCCAGCAGCCCTGACCGCGGGGCCTTCCCCTCGCTTCCCCCGCACGACGGGTCCGGGGAAGCCCCGGTCCCGTCGTGCGGCGCCGCAGCGGGCGCCCCCGGAGGGGCGGGGTCCGCCGGGCCAGCCGTTAGGCTGGGGGCGTGGCAGTCGTCGATGTATCCGAAGAGCTGAAGTCCCTCTCCTCCACCATGGAGTCGATCGAGGCCGTCCTCGACCTGGACAGGCTGAGGGCCGATATCGCCGCGCTCGAGGAGCAGGCGGCGGCCCCCGACCTGTGGGACGACGTGGACAACGCCCAGCAGGTCACCAGCAAGCTGTCCTACCTCCAGGGCCAGCTGCGCAGGGCCGAGGACCTGCGGTCCCGCATCGACGACGTCGGCGTGCTCTTCGAGCTCGCCGAGGACGAGGGCGACGCCGACGCCCGCGCCGAGGCGGAACAGGAACTGGCGAGCGTCCGCAAGGCCGTGGAGGAGCTGGAGGTCCGGACGCTGCTGTCCGGGGAGTACGACCCGCGTGAGGCCGTGGTCAGCGTCCGCGCCGAGGCGGGCGGTGTCGACGCCGCCGACTTCGCCGAGCAGCTGATGCGCATGTACCTGCGCTGGGCCGAGCGCAAGGGCTACCCGACCGAGGTGTTCGACATCAGCTACGCGGAGGAGGCGGGCATCAAGTCGGCGACCTTCACCGTGAAGGCGCCGTACGCCTACGGCACGCTCTCCGTCGAGCAGGGCACGCACCGCATGGTCCGGATCTCGCCGTTCGACAACCAGGGCCGTCGCCAGACGTCGTTCTCCGGCGTCGAGGTGCTGCCCGTCGTGGAGCAGACGGACCACATCGACATCCCGGAGAACGAACTCCGCATCGACGTGTTCCGGTCGTCCGGTCCGGGCGGCCAGTCCGTCAACACCACGGACTCCGCCGTGCGGATGACGCACATCCCGACCGGCATCGTCGTGTCGTGCCAGAACGAGAAGTCGCAGATCCAGAACCGCGCCGCGGCCATGCGCGTCATGCAGGCCCGCCTCCTCGCCCACCGGCGGGAGGAGGAGCAGGCCAAGATGGACGCGCTCAAGGGCGACGGCGGCAACTCGTGGGGCAACCAGATGCGTTCCTACGTGCTGCACCCGTACCAGATGGTCAAGGACCTGCGGACGGAGCACGAGGTCGGCAACCCGCAGGGCGTGCTGGACGGCGACATCGACGCGTTCCTCGAGGCGGGCATCCGCTGGCGCAAGCAGCAGGAACAGGCCGAGCAGAACTGATCCCCGCCCCACGCGGCACCCGGCACCCGGCGATCTCCGAACGGTAACGATTTCCCGGCGCCCGGCCGTGCCAGTGGTCTGGGCCACTGCCGCGCCGCAGGCCCCGCACCTGCCCTGCGCAAAACGCACGTCCGTGCCCCGACATGCAGTGCGGCGAAGTCGTGCGCGGTAGTTGACCACCGGGCACGGGGTCGGTTCACCTGAGGCGGTTCACTCGGAACCACTTCGAGGAGGCTGCACCGTGGCAGGGACGATCCCCCGACGACCCGGCAGACGACGCACCGCGTACGCGGTGGCCGGCGTCGCCGCGGCGGCGCTGCTGGCGCCACTGGTCACCGCCGTGCCCGCATCGACCGACGAGACCGCGTCCCGCTCCCTCCAGGGGGCGTTCCAGCGGGCGGCGGAGCGGTACGAGGTGCCGCGGAGTGTGCTGCTGGGGGTGTCGTACCTGCAGTCGCGGTGGGACGGGCATGCGGGTGCGGCGAGTGTGTCGGGCGGGTACGGGCCGATGCATCTGACGGATCTGCGGACGGCGTTGGCGGAGTCCGGGGAGCATCATCACGGGGGTGCGGAGGATCCGCGGGGTGACGCGGCGCGTCCGCTGGACGTGGCGGCGCTGTCCCGGACCGCTCGGGCGGGTGAGGGCCGGGAGGCCGGGCGGGTGCCGGAGCGGCTGCGGACGCTGCCGGAGGCGGCGGAGCTGACGGGTATCGCGGCGGAGCGGCTGCGGGAGGATCCGGCGGCGAACATCGCGGGTGGTGCGGCGCTGCTGGCGCAGGCGCAGCGGGAGCTGGGACTCCCGGCGAGCGAGGACCCCGCGGACTGGTTCGGCGCGGTCGCCGCCTACTCCGGCGCGGACGACGCGACCACGGCCGC